>DASPJH010000284.1:0-3161 GCA_035628715.1 Bacteroidia bacterium | reverse complement strand
TGCGGCCAGCGGTCGTATTTAAGGGTTTTGATAAGCGAGCCGCCGTGGTATACTTTTACCACGAATTTGAATGCATCGAGCGGGGTATGATCGGTGCTGACGATAAAAGCCAGGTCGTTGTATACCGGGCTTACCAGCTGCGGCTGGTGATGAATGGTTAATGCCATAATTAAAGAGTGTTTCTCTTTAATTGGAAAAAGATGTTTTTGTGCAAAGATTTTTTTTTAACTCACCCCGGAGTGCCAGTATGGATAGGGTGCCCAACGTTTGCCCCTCTCTCATTGCATAGAGAGAGGGGGCGACGTTGTTACGGGCGGGCAACAGTAGTTATCGGGGGGAGTTAAAGCCATAAAAAGAGTACTTCTCCCTTTAATTTGAAAATTATCGAAACCACATAATTACTCAGTTGAGGTTTCGATAAATGCAACCCATTCCCAAAGAATGAATATGTAATCCTCTAATGGTATTATAGCATTGTCTATTATCGCAGTTGAATTGGATATTTTTAACTGCATTTCAGAAAAGTCACCTTTATAATCCTGATTATAAGAGTTTTTTTGAATCTCATCTAATAATCTTCTATATGAAAAACTACCCTGTTCTCTCGTTGCGTTCAGATGAGACGCAATGGATAAAGCTTTATCGCTGACACTCCCTTCGCAATATTTTTGTTCCTCACCGTTGATTTTTTTACTAAGAAAAGTGATTCCGTAAACATTAAGCAAATCACTTCTATAAGGCATTTTTTGCCAATTTAGTGGCGGGGTTTTTAAAAAACTAATCCAGGCAAGTAGAATTTCTTTATAATCAACGGTAGGAAGTGTTAACCCTCCTTCAATATTAGTAGTGGTTGGGGAAATTTCAGCAGATGACTCATTAATACTCACTTCGGATTGATAAAGGTTGCCTGCCAATGCATTATCTATTTCCTCAATAATCCAGTCGCATTCTTCCACTGTATTACAATACAGCAAGTGAATTACAATAGGGGTAAATTGCCCTATAGCAATTGATTTGCAAGACTTGTGGTTTTTACCATACGCAACATGGTTCTTAAAAATCAACCCATATTTATCCAGAATGTCACTCATTTTCCAATAATAACAAATTACTGCCTATTCTTAACTTCCCGGTCCCACTCCGCCTTATCATTCAAAAAACATAAGTAATTCAGAAACTCCACAATGGTAAGGTTCAGGTAGTAGTCCCACCGGGTGCGGTCTTTGGCCACTTTATCCACCGTAACCAGCCAGCCATAACGCTTAGTAAACCAGTTATCCTCTTCCACAGGCTCCGTTTCTTCATCGCCCGTTTTTCCAAATAAGTTAGGATACGCGGCAATGAGTCGAGCCATTGCTTCAAAAAAAAAGTGGCAATAGGGTAGGCAATATCAATGGTCATCTTGTCCCTGAAGATTTTTGCCCGCTGCTCAAAGTCCACCGAGTGGTCTTTTTGCCCTCCCGGCACGCACAGCACCGCCAAAATATAATGCAGGTTGGTAATAATACTTTCCGGTTCGGCGGCAAAATGGGCAAGGTCAATAAACTGCCCGGTAGTGCGCTGTTTAATGTCGTATACCAGCCTGTATTTCTGTCCGTCAACCTCAAATTCAGCAGGCAGTTGTTCCGGCAGGGGCGTGGTGTTTACCCAGTTAAGTTCGGCCATCAGGGGTTTAAATTCGCGGGTAAAATCCATGGCCAGCAGTTCTTCCCGGCTTTTACCTGTTAATGCCGCCAGCATCCAAACCGATTGCGATACGGCATTGTCAGGATAGTTTTTAATGGCAGCATTAATATGTTGAAACTGCCCTATGGTAATCTGGTTCCAGTTTGTTGGTGTTTTCATGGGTAGTAATTGGAAAACGGCGAAAGTGTTTCCTGTTTACCCAAAAAATATTTGGAAATTGCCTATTACATGCATATAATCAGTCAATTACAATATCAAAATTTTGCCCTTTGAACGGGGTTTCCACGTTGGTTATGTTTGGCCGGCCAGTTTTTCTTCAGTACCGCCTGTCTAATTCAATAGTTAATATATTTGCCTTGAAACGGCCCCGGTTAAACCAATAGCAACCTCATGAAATTAAAATTAGTTACAGCTATACTAGTATTATCTGCCTGCTGGGTAAAACAGAACAAACAAGCTGTACAGCTTGAGTGGAAAATAAACGCTGAAGAGCCTGTTTTTTATATGACAAATATAACTGAGATAGATAGCACAGAACTTGTTTCAAATGACGTGAGTGATTCTATACGGAAGATTGGCCCGGAAACCGTTGATAAATACCTGCTTAGCAAGTTAACAAATAAAGGGGACGGAATAATTGATGTTATTATGATAACACCGCCTTCTGACAGTGTTATTAATAAAGAAGATATAGAATTACGACAAAGGCTGAACAAAGGCGTATCGTTGCGGGGTTCGGTATATGCAAAGGGCGGAATACATAGTTTTTGGGTTGAAAACTCTAAAAAGAATATTATAGCACTATTTTTTGAGTTACCAAAGGAACCTGTAAAGGTTGGGGACTCATGGGAGTTAGCTATGGATTATATAGGTAATGATCATAACTTTGCTTGTGATCATTCATACAAAACCAATAAAGTTACTTTATCTGAAGTTAAACAGGTTAATGGTGAAAATATTGCCGTTATTAAATATAACCTGGTTGAGCATGTGAATGGTGTTTTTTATCAGTACAGTGGCAGTATAATTGAATACAGGTTAGTTATGCATGTTACCTACACTGCTACCGGCGAATTTTCGATTGATAAAGGACGTTGGATTTCTTACAATGGTGCCCTGCACTTTGATCAAACAGGGGATGCGATTCGTAAAAAAATGACCAGGTTTGCTTTGATCAGGAAATAATAAATTAAAAAGCTACTAATTTAGGAGGTGCATAAATGCCGCGACCGGGCGCCATTGCGAGCGGTAACGTTTTAATCAAACGGCTTTAAAATTTGGAGCGAAGCAATCTCCTGCCTTTTCATTATTGCTTCTTATTGCAAAAGATTGCTTCGCTATACTATTGTTTAGTTGTATAATTACCGGCATTACCGCTCGCAATGACGCACCTTTGCCCGCGAATCCTGTTAATTTACATAACAAACGGCCTAATTAATCTCAAAACTCTGCCCTTTAAACGGGGTTTCCACGTT
>DASPJH010000283.1:0-5101 GCA_035628715.1 Bacteroidia bacterium | reverse complement strand
CACCTTTTTTGCTTATCCAGTTCTGAGCTTGGTAAGCGTATGTTTTCAGCTTATTAACTTCTTCCGTGCTATGGCCTGCCACCACAAGAATATTGATAGTGGCGCCAAAGGTTTTGGCAACCTCGGTAGCCACCGGTATCTTCTGCCGCGTTCCGGGGTCGTCGTGGATAGGCATTAAAATGTTTTTAATTTGCCCCGGGGTAAAATTATCTAAAATAGAAAGTACCGGCACCTCCAGTGCGTTTACCAATTGCTGGGTATGTTTGTCGTGAGACACTACCAGCAAATCGGCTCCTATTTCTTTTGATTTTTTGGCGGCGGTTTTATAACCGTCATCAGGCAATGTTAATTTTTCAACGGGCAGTTTTTCAGAAGAAAGCCTGCTGTCAAATTTGTTTTCATTACCTGCCGTGGCGGCTAAAACCAATGAAGTTCCGAAAGCTTTGCTGAAATTAATGCCCCCTTCAAGAACGGCACCATCATTGTGAGCACCGTAGAGGCAAACCATAGTTTTTGTAAATATTCTGCTCATAGGCTGCAATAATTAATTTCTCCGTTTACAAGATAGAAAATTAATTACAATATAAACGCACAAATTAGCTTAATGTTCTCTATATGTTGAAAGAACGAAATTTTTCTTTGAAAATTGTTTTTTAGCAGCAACTTTGTAGCGAATTGTAATATTTATACAACCGCCTGAAAATCAAAATATTAGGAATTATGAAAGAAGTATATATTGTATCAGCAGTGCGCACTCCTATAGGAAGCTTTGGTGGGGCCTTATCCACTGTAAGCGCTACCAGGCTGGGAGCCACCGCTATAAAAAGTGCCGTTGAAAAAGCCGGCATCAACCCCACCATGGTGGAAGAAGTTTTTATGGGTTGTGTATTGCAGGCCAACCTGGGGCAGGCTCCTGCACGCCAGGCTGCTATTTTTGCAGGCCTACCCAATACGGTTCACTGCACCACTGTTAACAAGGTTTGTGCATCGGGCATGAAATCGGTTATGCTGGCCGCTCAAAGCATCATGCTGGGCGATAACAGCATTGTTGTAGCCGGTGGTATGGAAAATATGAGCCTTACCCCCTATTACCTGGATAACGGCCGCTATGGCTACAAATATGGCCATGGCCAAACCATTGACGGTATTGTAAAAGACGGCCTTACCGATGTATACCACAACAACCTGATGGGCAACAGTGCAGAACTGGCTGCATCAAAATATAATATTACCCGCGAAGCGCAGGATAACTACGCAATAGAATCATACAAGCGCAGTGCTGCTGCCTGGGAAGCAGGTAAGTTTAAAGATGAAATCGTTCCTGTAGAGGTTGTAGGCCGCAAAGGCGATGTAACCGTTGTATCAGAAGACGAAGAGTATAAAAACGTTAAGTTTGATAAAATACCCGGCCTGAAAGCCGTGTTTCAGAAAGACGGGACGGTAACGGCCGCCAACGCATCTACCATTAATGACGGCGCTGCCGCGCTGGTGCTGATGAGCGCTGAAAAAGCCAACGAACTGGGCATTAAACCCCTGGCAGTAATACGCTCGTATGCGGATGCAGCGCAGGAGCCTGAGTGGTTTACCACTGCCCCTGCAAAAGCGCTTCCCAAAGCATTTGCAAAAGCTGGTATCACCAAAGACGACGTTGATTATTTTGAATTGAACGAAGCATTTTCAGTAGTCGCCCTGGCTAATAACCAAATTTTAGGCCTGGATGCCAATAAGGTAAACATTAACGGAGGTGCCGTTTCATTGGGCCACCCGCTGGGTTGTTCAGGCGCAAGAATTCTTGTTACCCTCATCCATGTACTAAACAACAATAATGGCCGTTACGGTGCCGCAGGCATTTGCAACGGTGGCGGAGGAGCATCAGCTATGGTGCTGGAAAGAATATAATTTGCCTGTGATTTTTTTTAAACCCCGGTTTGTTTTCAGGCCGGGGTTTATTTTTTGTGGGCAGCTAAAACTTTGAACCTGCTATCTTTGCCGCTCAACTGATGACAAAACATACGATTTTACTTTTGGGAAGTGGCGGACGCGAGCATGCTTTCGCTATGAAAACAGGCCAGAGTGCATTGTGCAAAAAGTTGTTTGTAGCACCGGGCAATGCAGGCACAGCGCAACATGGCACCAATGTGCCCTTGCTGATAGATGATTTTGAATCATTAGGGGCCTTTTGTTTGGCCAACGAGGTAACTATGCTGATACCTGCAGGAGAAGACCCGCTGGTAAAAGGCGTAGTGGATTATTTTAACAACGATGCGCGGTTAAAGCACATCCTGGTGATAGGCCCCTCAAAAGAAGGTGCACAGCTGGAGGGCAGTAAGGATTTTTCGAAACAGTTTATGAAGCGGCATAACATCCCGACAGCCGCTTACCAATCATTTACGAGCGACACACTGCAGGAAGGAATTAAATTCCTGGAAACCCTTAACCCTCCGTATGTATTAAAAGCCGATGGCCTGGCAGCGGGAAAGGGCGTGATAATACCAGAAACACTGGAAGCCGCAGAAAGCGAGCTGACCGAAATGCTGACCCAGCTAAAATTTGGCGCCGCCAGCTCTACTGTTGTTATTGAAGAGTTTTTGAAAGGGATTGAACTATCAGTATTTGTATGCACCGATGGCGAAAACTATATAGTTTTACCTGAAGCCAAAGATTACAAACGGGTTGGCGAAGGCGATACCGGCCTGAATACCGGTGGCATGGGAGCAGTTTCCCCTGTGCCGTTTGCCGGAAAAGAATTCCTGGATAAAGTGGAGGAACGCATTATCCGCCCAACGATTAAAGGGCTCAAGGCAGAAAAAATCAATTACAAAGGGTTTTTATTTATAGGCCTGATGAATGTGAACGACGACCCTTATGTAATAGAATACAACTGCCGCATGGGCGACCCTGAAACGGAGGTGGTGTTTCCGCGCCTGCAAACCGATTTGCTGGAAATACTGGAAGCTATTGCTACCGGAAGCCTCAACAGGATTTCATTAAAAATTAATCCTGAAACCGCTGCTACAGTTATCCTGGTTTCAAAAGGCTACCCGGGGAATTATGAAAAGGGCAAAACCATTACCGGGCTTGAAAGCAGCGGGGATACCATTGTTTTTCATTCGGGAACCAAGCAGGCAGGTAATACCATAATTACCAACGGCGGCCGTGTGCTGGCACTAACCAGCTTTGGAAAATCCATTGACGCTGCAGTTTCAAAATCACTGGAAACTGCTGAAAAAATACAGTTTGACAATAAATACTACCGCAGGGATATAGGCAAGGACCTGTTAGACCTGCAAAAACAGTAACTATGACCACTTCTGAGCTTTTCAAAAAGGCATCGGCGAAAGCCATTAAATATTTCCTTCGGGGAGTGTTGATTACACTACCGCTGGCCGGAATTATATGGGTGATAAATGTGTTAACCAACCGGTTTGATGCATTGCTGAACTTTGAAAACAGCTATGGATTAAGTGTGCTGATTATTCTTGCCGGCCTTACGTTTGTTGGTTTTGTAGGTTCCTGGCTGCTATTAAAACCCATACTGGATATTATTGATGACTTGCTGAAAAAGGTTCCGGGCGTAAAGGTTATCTATACCCTTATTAAAGATTTCCTGGAGGCATTTGTAGGTGAAAAACGTAAATTCAGTGAGCCGGTAGCGGTGGAAATGAGCAACGGCCTTTACAAGATGGGTTTCGTTACCCACAAAAATTTATCTTCCATACAATTTGACGGGTTTGTGGCGGTGTATTTTCCCCACAGTTATAATTTTTCAGGCAATGTATTCCTGGTACCGGCAGCCAAAATAAAGCCCATCAACGGCAACTCGTCGGATGTAATGAAATTTATAGTTACGGGTGGTGTAACCGAAATAACCAACCGGAAAGATGAGGAAGAAAGCTAACCTTATTTTTCCAGCACTGTTGCCAGTTTATCGCTTTCAAATATCCGTGCCGGAGAAATGACATTCTCCTCGTACGGGATATCGTCACCAAACCGTTCTGCCAGCTTATACTGCACTATTGGATTGGATAAATCAAAGTCTTTTAGTTTCTGCAAAGTACCTACCTGTATGCCCAGGGTACGGTCATAAATTTTCCAAACCAGCTCGCTGCAATAAATCAGGCTGTCGTCCCAGCCAAAATACAGGTCGTAGTTTTTGCCAACGTGTTTATCGGCCTCCTTGTGCATCAAGGTTAAAATGCTGTCATTAAGCACATTCTCTTTTAGCCTTTTCACCACGTAATGCTTGTTATCGCCGCGGCTAATAAAGCTTTCCAGCGCGGTAATCTTAATGGGCTGCATAGCTTCAAGCACCATTAGCTTGCCGTTCTTTTTATACAGCATACCCACGTGGTTGTACTTAGAACCGGTAGCCATTTGTATAGCCAAACCCTGCCCCGAGGATGAAGACTGGAAAATCAGGTCGCCTTCCTTCAGGGTTGAATCGGGTGTTGAAACAGGTATACTTTTTTCTGTTACGGAGAGCTGCTCCGCATTTTTATAACCAGGCCCGCCCCAGGCCATCAGCACGCCTGCAAATACCACAGGCAGGGCAATATGCCGCAATTGAATCTTCATACTGTATAAACGAATTTTATCAGGTGGATGTGTATGAAGAAGGCAAGAATATTACCAGAATCTGAAGAAATTGTAAAAGTTAGCAGATAATTCTGCCTACAGGAAAGCGATGCTTTGCATAAGCACGTTTACGGCATTCAGCTCAGCCTGCCCTTTAGGGTCGTTTTTAAACTTATTGTCAAGCAGGTAACGGCAGATAAGCACCGTATTGCGGTTGGCCACAATCCATACAAACACGCGGGTTTCCGCTCCTTCCACCAATATCATATTGTTGTAAGACAAAATTGTTTTATCAGTCTGGTAATCAAATTTTGCGTTGGGGTGGGTAAAACTTTCGTTTTCCAGGAAGTGCAATATTTCGCTGCTGTCGCTAAAATTACGGCTTTCTTTAATTTCCAGGGTACCTATATGGGTTACCTCTTTTTCAAAATGATAAGTACCATCGGGGTTTTCCCAGGTATTCCATTCGGTGGGATACTCCATTGTAAAATATCCTTTACGGCTGGTAAATTTTTTATTGCCGGGC
>DASPJH010000282.1:0-2038 GCA_035628715.1 Bacteroidia bacterium | reverse complement strand
ACTTATTGTCAAGCAGGTAACGGCAGATAAGCACCGTATTGCGGTTGGCCACAATCCAAACAAACACGCGGGTTTCCGCTCCCTCCACCAATATCATATTGTTGTAAGACAAAATGGTTTTATCCGTCTGGTAATCAAATTTTGCGTTGGGGTGGGTAAAGCTTTCGTTTTCCAGAAAGTGTAATATTTCACTGCTGTCACTAAAATTACGACTTTCTTTAATTTCCAGGGTGCCTATGTGGGTTACCTCTTTTTCAAAATGGTAAGTACCATCAGGGTTTTCCCAGGTATTCCACTCGTTGGGATACTCCATTGTAAAATATCCTTTACGGCTGGTGAATTTTTTATTGCCGGGCATAGTGCTTTGACTAAAGCAGGAAACGGCCAGGAAAACTATAAAACAAACAGTAGAGAGTGCTTTCATATTCACAGTAAAGATATAACAAATTTGAGCTTTGAAGTTTGACAAAGCCGAAAGTTTATCAAGCCTCAAAACTTGCAACCCTCTATCAATCTTGCTAACTTTGGCTGCTTACGAAGCAGTATAATAAATCCTAAAGATATGAAAATAGGTGTTTTACTTTCAGGATCGGGCGTATACGATGGGTCAGAAATACACGAGGCGGTACTTAGCCTGCTGGCCATTGACGAGGCTGGCGCTGAGTGGATTTGCCTGGCGCCCAGTTATAACCAGCACCATGTAATTAACCACACAACAGGCGAAACAATGCCTGAAACACGAAATATACTGGTGGAGGCTGCCCGTATAGCCCGAGGCAACATTAAGGATATTGAAGGTTTTGATAGTAATGAAATTGACGGGCTGGTAATGCCGGGTGGCTTTGGGGCCGCTAAAAATTTCAGTCAGTGGGCCTTCCAGGGGCCGGCCGGCGAAGTGAACCCGGTGGTAAAAAATTTTCTTACAACGGTTATGAAAGCCGGTAAACCCATTGCTGCCCTGTGCGTATCGCCGGTAGTGCTGGCAAAAGCATTGGAAGGTAGCGGCGTACAGGCCCAACTGACACTGGGAACCGATAAAGATCCCTCGCCATACGATATCGTAGCTTCGCACCAGGCCATTGCATCTTTGGGTGTTTCCACCCACGAAAAATCTATTAATGAGATACTGGTGGACGAAAAAAATAAAATAATTTCTGCACCGTGCTATATGATGGAAGTGGGCGTGAAAGAAGTGCGGGCCAATGTGAAGATGGCTGTGGATAAGCTAATTGAAATGATTAAATAACTTATTGACCATACTAATAACTATAAACCGAAATGAAAATTGCAATAGATTTTGATGGGGTAATACACGGATACAGCAAGGGCTGGCACGATGGTGAGATATATGACCCGCCTGTGCCGGGCGCCGCTGAAGCGTTAAAAAAATTAAAGGAACAGGGACATTATATTTATATTTTCAGTACCCGGACTAATAAGATATTCCGTAAGCCCACGGATGGAAAGGATGAAAAGTACCAGGAAAAACAAATAAAAGAATGGATGGCCAGGTACGATATACCGTATGATAAAATATGGACGTTTGGCAAGCCTATGGCCGATTTATTTATTGATGACCGCGCCATTAACTTTAGCGGAAAATGGAGCGAAACAATGGAAGCGGTAGAAAACTTCATCCCCTGGTTGAAGACCAAAGAGGAAGAAGATAAGAATAAATAACTAATTAGATAATTAGTTGATTAGCAACTGTTAACTATTAACCAATAACTGTATACCAGCGCGATGAAGATTGCCGTAGATTTTGACGGGACAATTGTAGAAAATAAATACCCTGCCATAGGCGAAGAAATGCTATTTGCATTTACAACCCTGCAAGCCTTGAAAAGAAAAGGCCACCAGCTGATTTTATGGACTTTTAGAGTGGGGAGTGAACTGGAGGAAGCAGTTGAGTTTTGCCGCCAGCATGGAGTGGAATTTGACGCGGTGAACTGCAATTACGATGGTGAAATTTTTGACGCCAATACTCCACGGAAATTAAACGTGGATTGTTTTATTGACGACCGTAATGTAGGCGGCT
>DASPJH010000281.1:0-2531 GCA_035628715.1 Bacteroidia bacterium | reverse complement strand
GAGAAAGCTAAAGTAAAAGCTGCTGTTGATGCACATATGGCTGCACCTGTGGTAGCTAACACTGGCTTTACCACTGCTGTAAGCGGCGATCAGTTTGTTATTGAAACCAAAACTAACTTCTTTGCTGAAGGAAACGGTGATTACTATGTATCGGTATACGTTCTTGAAGACAACGTAGTTGGCAAACAGTCTGGTCACCCACAAACTCCTAACGTAACACACCACCACGTATTAAGGGGTGCTGCCACACTTAGCGGCCGTGCAAGTGCAAAAACCTTTGGCGAAAAAATCGCTTCAGGAACTGTTGCTGCCGGTACCAGCGTTTACAAGAAATTTATATTTGATATTGGCGAAAACCATAACACTGCTAACTACGAAGTGGTTACTGTTATATGGAAGAAAAACGGTACCAAGTATGCCTTTGTAAATGCTAACAGCAACCAGTAATTAATTTTTAAACTGATTTTATAAAAACCCCGCTGCAAGCGGGGTTTTTTGTTTTATAGCATTTTGCTGCGGATATATTGCAGGATACCTGCCAGGTTGTTGGGTTCAAACCAATTGTATTCCGTATCTTTTCTAAACCAGGTAAGCTGGCGTTTGGCATAGTTGCGGGTGTGCTGTTTTATTCGGTCTACAGCGTTTTCAAGGGTGCCGGCACCATTAAGGCAGTCAAACAGTTCTTTATAGCCCACCGTTTGCAACGCATTCAGGTGACGGTAGGGCAGGAGCGACCTCACTTCTTCCAGCAGGTCGTTTTGCATCATTATGTCCACCCGGTGGTTAATGCGGTTGTATAAGATTTCCCGATCGGTATTTAAAACGATTTTAATGGGAATAAAGTCACGTTGTTTTTGTATTCCCGATCTTCTTTCCGAAGCCTTTTCACCTGAAAGGCATATTTCCAGTGCACGGATAACCCTGCGAGGGTTGTTAAGGTCTACAGCGCTCCAGCTATCAGGGTCCAGTTTATTTAGTTGTGCAGTAAGACTTTCCAAACCTTCTTTTGCCAGCTTTTCCTCCAGTTGGCCACGGATTTCAGTATTGGCCGGCAAAGGATCGAAACCCTGGAGTACTGCATTAATAAATAACCCCGAGCCACCTGTCATAACAACTATATTATATATTTGATAAAGCTCAGAAAGCTTGCTTACGGCGTCTCTTTCAAAGTCTGCGGCAGTGTAGTTTTCAGTTATCGGAATATGGCCAATAAAATGGTGCTTAACGGCAGATAGCTCTTCCGCTGAAGGTTTGGCGACACCTATGTTAAGTTCGTTATAAAACTGCCTTGAATCGGCAGATATAATTTCAGTGTTAAAGTGGCGGGCTACCTCAATGGCCATTGCAGTTTTCCCCACAGCCGTGGGGCCTGCTATTACAACCAGGTATTTATTTTTGGCTTTCAAGCCTTAATCTTCATCCAGCGCGGTAGGCTCTTCATCATCACCGGCAAACAGGCCATCGTCCTCTTCTTCTGATTCGCCGTTTTCTTCTTCAGCAGCAGTATCGGCTCCAAAGCCTACGTGTTCCACCAGTTCTTCCTCGCTTACATCGCCTTTCAGCAAGTTGCGGGTAATGTAGTCAAACTCGTCTTCCTCCAGGTCTTCACCAAATTTTTTGTCGTTATACTGTTTGGGTGGTTTCCCAACCGATTTGGCGATATTGGGATAATCCACCGTAGCATCTTCTTTAATAACAATGCCGGTCAATTCGATGCAAAAACTCCAGTCGGCGTTAAAATCGTAGGTGTAAAGAATTTTTTGATGCGGGTCGTTAATATAAGCATTCAGCTTGGCGTCCTTCATTTTGGGCTTATCACCGCTGCGGTTTGTAACTTCCTGGCCCTTTCTCCAGGTATCGTCGCTCATATAAAACGATGCATCGTGTTTATTATCAAAACCCACCGATGAAAGTATCGCCTCGTGTAAGTGCTGGAAACTCTGGTTCGATTTCACTTCAATGATCCGGTACACCTCGTCATTGTCTTCAAAATAAACTTTAAATTTATATAACGCCATATTTTTGCAAGTGGCAAATTAACCAAAAAGCATAAGTCAAAACCAACTATTCGGGTTTTATTTTGCTAAGGCCCATTTGTTCAGCTATTTTCACCATCAAAGCCCATGCCTCTTCGCGGTCATTTTTAATTTCTCCTTCCAGAATTGCCTCCCGAACCGTGGTTTTAATAGCGCCTATTTTTGTTTTGTCTTCAATTAAAAACGTATTCATAATATCAAACCCATCAACAGGTGGCTGAAAATTCCTCAAATTGTCCCTTTCAGTAACAGCAATAATTTTTTCTTTTACCACTTCCAGGTTGGCCAGGAACTTTTTTACTTTTACCTCATTTTTGGAGGTAATATCAGCTTTGCATAGGGTAAGCAGGGCCTGTACATCTTCTCCGGCATCCACAATCAACCGGCGTATGGCGCTGTCGGTCACCACGTCCTGTGCCAAAACAATGGGGCGCAAATGCAACGCCACCATTTTCTCCACAAATTTCATTTTCTCATTTAGCGGCAGCTTCATCC
>DASPJH010000280.1:0-3042 GCA_035628715.1 Bacteroidia bacterium | reverse complement strand
AGCTGGTGGTACCGGGGAAACACCATTTTCTTTTTCTTTTTCCCGGTGTCTTCGTCTGTTTCCTCTACTATTTGGGCAAACTTGTCAATAATGTTACATAAGGATTGTTTTGCCAGCACTTGTTCCCACAGGTAATGGCTTTTAAGTCCGTTGGGATTAATCGGGTTTCCTGCGCCAAACGGGGGATGGTTCCCACCGTCGTTAAGCCCCTTGTTAAATGGCAGGAACCCGCTTTTTTTGCCGTTCAGCTGTGTACACATATATACCAACTCGGTATCTGCGGCAAAGTGGGCCATACAGCGTCCAAATGAAAACAGCTTTTCTTTCGGGTCGCGGTCATCCTGGTATTGGCGTATGGCGTGGTGTATGGTTTGCCCGCTAAGCGGGTTTTTCAACTCCATTGTAATTACCGGGATACCGTTTACAAAAAGGGTAACATCCAAACGGTTTTGGTGAGCGAGACTGTATTTTGCTTCTTGGGTAACAGTAAGTACGTTTGATTTAAACCGGGCAATATCTTTAGGGTTAAGCGTGGTATCAGGCTCCCGGAAAAACAGCGATATGGTTTTGTCAAAGTGTTTAACACCTTTGCGTAGCACTTCCACTACACCTAACTCGGTTAGCTTACTGTCCAGCCGGGAAAGAAAGCTGCGCTCCCCCTTGCGCTGTATCATCTCGTATGCCTCCGGCTGCGTGGTTTGTATAAACTCCATCAGCTGTTTTGTGTTCAAACAAAATTCCCGATCAAAATCGGTATGGAAAGTTTCTGTGTACCCTTGTTGCTGTACAAGGTAATCCACTATAAGGTGCTGAAGGGCTTTTTCGCTGGTGTCGGTAAATTTCATATTTCTGCGGTTTGCAATTGAGGTACCTTATACTTGCCAGTTACCATATCAGTAATCAGGGCTTGCCGGTATTCTTCAACTTTTTTTGCCTCTATCTCAAAATCTAACTTTAAAGTTTCGTATGATTTTATTAAAGGTATTAAATCTTCCATAGAATCTGTGGCTGGTAATGCCAATTCTAAGTTTTTGAAATCATTCCAATTAATATTTTGTCCATCCCTAATTCCACTGATTACTGTATTAAGCAATGAAATAAGTTTGGGTGATTTAAAGTAGTATTTATAAAAGTTTAAATACAACAGATTATTGAAACATGGGTTAAGTCTTATCACATTATAAGCTGGACTGACGATGCCTTGATAATTTGAATATTCTATGCCACCCTGAAATGAACGTAAACTGATAACAAAATCGTTTACGGAAACAAGCTTCAGGCCTTCAGTATTATTAGGCGAAACAAAATTTTCTTCGCATAAATTTTTAGGTAAAACACCTCTATCTTGGGTTACTGCCAATAATTCTTCATCACGATTATTTTTAATGTTTATTTCGTCAAAAATCCATTTGGCCTTTTCTTCCTTGTACGCTGTATTAGAATTAATAAGCAAATATATTTTTTCTTTTAGCAACTCAATCAACCGTTGTTTTTTACTAATAAAAGCGTCAATTTCAGCGTTTTTGCGGTCAAGATATTCTACTATGGCGTTTTGGGTTTCAAGCGGCGGCACTATGCTGTACATACGTTTAAAATGTACATAATAAAGTCTTAAACGGGCATCAACAATGCCATAGGAATGCCGTTTTGAATAATTTTTATAAAATTCAGCTCTAAATAAATAATGGTAATATTTTGGATTAACTATTTTTTTAGGCTTTAAGACTGTATATGCAGGGCTAACAATACCTCTAAATGCACTGTGACCTATTGCCCCATCCCACATTAGCATCGTGTTGTATGCTAAATCATCCTTTTTTACCAAAAGATATTGGCTTTTATTTTCGCTTGTTCGGTCTTTCCTGTTTTCGTAATCAGAACTTTTTATAATACCTCTAATTGCTGAAATTGATAATGTTTCTTCGTTTTGTGTACCTCTTTCTTTTCTTTCGTCAAATATGGCAATATTGGGCAATAGCTGCCAGCCGTATGGCAGTTGTTGCACATAATCGTATTGTATAGGGTAATAATCGTTATAGGGTTCTAAAATGGCCATTACGTATTTACAATTTGATTAAGTATACCCTCGGTTTCAGTTTCCAGTTGCAGTATTTCAGCCGTTATCTCTTCTAAGCTGCGGGGCGGCACATAGTTGTAAAAATACCGTGTAAAAGATATTTCATAACCCGTAACGGTTTTATTTTCGTCTATCCAGGCATCCGGTATATGCGCCAATACTTCGCGCTCAAAATACTCATATATATCCTCGCTTAAAGGTACGTTTTCAGTATCCCGTAGATCAGGGTCAGGTTCATAAGTGGTTTTACCTTTTTTGCTTAATACCTTTTCGGCATCTTCGTTTTTATAGGTAATTGCACTTATCAGGTTTTTTATAGCCAGGCCGTCCAGCTCAAGTTTTAATTTTTTAATGGCTTTATTCAGCTTTGGCTCAAAGTCATTAAAGTCGTTAAATGGTTGTTTGCCCAATACCCCGGCAAGTATTTCAGCCGCCTGCATCAGGTCAAGGTGGTATTGCCAGTGCAGCCCGTTTAATAGCTTATTTCTTTGTGAAGCGCTTAGGGCGCTGTCAGTAAGTTTCAAGTGCGCTTCAATTTTGGGCTTACACTTGTCAAAATCTGTATACAGTTCATCCCCAAAATGCTCATAAGCCCATTTCATTTCGTCTTCCAGTGTCCTGTCAAACCTTAATGAAGCAATGGCTTCATCGGTAAATTGGGCGGAAAGGCGCAAAGGCCGTTCTACCGTAATCTTATTGTATCCAAAATACTCATTAGAGAATATTTTTGAAATTTCAGTTTCTTTAAAGTCAATATACAGTTGGGTTATCTGGTCTATATGGTCGACTGTCAGTTCACAGTTTTTTTGTCCTAAATTTTTACGCAGCTTGGTAGACATATCTAAGGCATTTATTAATTGAACCTTCCCCTTGCGGTTCTTGGCCTTTTTATTTGACACAATCCATATATAGGTAGGTATGCCTGTGTTGTAAAAAATATTTTTGGGTAGGGCTATAATGCATTC
>DASPJH010000279.1:0-3309 GCA_035628715.1 Bacteroidia bacterium | reverse complement strand
ATCAAAATCACACCGACATTAACCATGTGTTTGAACAGGCGCCTGTAGCCATTTGCATATTAATGGGGCCTGATTTTACCATTGCGCTTTCCAATGGCAAAATGCTTGAAATATGGTGCCGCAGGCTGGATGAGGTGCTGGGCGTGCCCCTGTTTACTGCTTTTCCGGAGGCAGATAACCAGGGTTATAAGGAGCTGCTGACCCATGTATACACTACAGGGGAAACGTTTTCGGCTAAAGAAATGCAGCTGGAGCTTATCCGCAATGGAATAAAAGATACACAATACGGTAATTTTACCTACCAGCCCCTGAAAGATGAAAACGGGATGGTAACAGGTATTGTATGCATTGCCAATGATGTAACAGAATCGGTACTGACAAGGAAAAAAATTGAAGACAGTGAGCAACGGCTTCAGAAGCTGTTAATGGGTCTGCCGATAGCGGTATACACAACCGATTTAAACGGCAACGTATTATCGTATAACGATGAAGCAGTAAAACTTTGGGAGAAGGCACCGGTGGGCGGAGCGGATATCTGGTGCGGCTCAATCAGCGCAACAAGGCCGGACGGCAGCAAAATGGCCGTGGAAGAGTATCCCATTGTAAGGGCAATAAAAGAGCAGCGGCTTATTAAAGATGAAGTGTACCTGAGCCGGCCTAATGGCGATGTGCGCCATGTGCTGGTGCATCCGCAGCCTATATTCAGTATTGCAGGCGAGATAGTAGGCGCCGTGAATGCCCTGGTGGACATTAGTGAAATTAAGGAAGCCGAAAAAGCCTTAAAGGCCAGTGAAATGCGCTACAGGCAACTGGTGCAGGGGCTGCCGGTGGCGTTATATACAACCGACCCGAAGGGGGTAATTGAAATGTATAATAAAGCTGCTGCGGACCTTTGGGGCCGTGAGCCGCTTGACGGGGAGAAAGCATGGGAAATATGGACCGGATATGACCTTGATGGAAATATACTGAAAAATGAGGATAAGCCTACTTACCAACTGGTAATACAAAATAGGCTGATGCGCGGAGTGGAGTTTGTAATGGAACGCCCGGATGGATTACGGTCGCACATAATGCCTTACCCCGAACCTGTATACAATGAAACCGGGGAATTGGTGGGTGCGATAAATATGATGGTGGATGTTACAGTGCTTAAACAGGCTGAGCAGGCCTTGCGGGAAAGCAAGGAGCGGTTTAGGATTGTGGCCGATACAGCCCCGGTGATGATTTGGATGACCGATAGTGAGGGTAACTGCTCATTTATCAATTACCACTGGACAGAATTTTCGGGAATCAGCATTCAGGAAGGCTTGGGCGATGGATGGCTGAAACTGATGCACCCGGATGATATGCAGGCAACCGGGCAGGCATTTGACGAAGCATTTAACAGCCGGAAAGAATACAGCATTGAATTCAGGATGAGGAGAAAAGACGGCGAATACCGTTGGGTGGCCGACCACGGCAGGCCAAGATATGGCGCTAATGGAGATTTTAAAGGCTATGTAGGTACCTGTGTGGATATTACCGACAGGAAAGCAGCCCGTGTGGAACTGGAAAAGCAGGTGGTGCAGCGCACCCGGGAGTTGAATCATCAAAAGGATTTTTTGCAAACCATCCTCGATTCTTCAGTGGATATTATTGCTGTTTTTGACAGCGAGGCCAGGTATGTTGCGGTAAATAAGAAATGCGGGGAGATATACGGGAAATCCAGGGAGGAGATGCTGGGCAGAAAGATGGAGGAACTGTTTCCTGCAACAAAAGGTAATGAATTTCATCAGTTGCTTTTTCAAACCTTTACGGATAAGAGCATAAATACTCTTGTTCACCAGTCAAGTATTACCGGCAGGCAGTATGAAACTTTTTTTGTGCCCGTGTTTGATGATGATAAGGTAACTACAGTAATGGCCATTGCACATGACCAAACGGAACTTGTGGCAGCCAATGCCAAACTGAAACAAACCAATGAAGAATTGTTGCGCACCAACCAGGAGCTGGAGCAGTTTGCCTACATAGCCAGCCACGATTTGCAGGAGCCGTTAAGGAAAATCAGGATTTTTTCAGAATTGCTGAAGGAAAATGTGGCATCTACTGAACTGGTTGGAAAATACGTAGATAAAATAGCTGCATCTGCAGGCAGGATGACCTTGCTTATTAAAGATGTGCTGGATTATTCCAGGCTTTCAAAAACAGGGGAGAATTTTGTGGAAACGGATTTGAATGCCGTTTTTGAAAATGTTAAGACTGACTTTGATTTATTGATCGAGCAGAAGAACGCCCGTATTAATTATAACGGGTTGCCGGTTGTAAGGGGAATTCCCCTGCAGTTGCACCAATTGTTTACCAACCTGGTTAGCAACTCTCTTAAATTTTCCGATAAGCCCCCGGTTATTGAAATTAACTATAAAATGGTAAAGGGCAAAGACGTTAACCACGAAGCCCTGCATCCTGAAAAAAACTATGCGGAGATACTTTTTAAAGATAACGGTATTGGCTTTGACGAACATTATGCCGAGCAGATTTTTGTAATATTTCACCGGCTGAACGACCGAGGCGCATACAGTGGTACCGGCATTGGCCTGGCGCTTTGCAAAAAGATAGTGGAGAACCACAACGGCCACATTACCGCTACCGGCAAACCCGGCGAGGGCGCTACGTTTAAAATGTACCTGCCGGTTTACCAGCCGCAGGCCTGATTCAGCACTTTTTTTTCGTTTTTTATTGCACAATATTGCTATTTTCCAATTACTAGGGGATAAGGTATTTAAATGTGTCATGTATACAAAACAGGTCGTAACAGCGTAACAGTCGTAACAGCGATTATATGAACTGTGATTTTTTAAGATTAAAGGATTGGTAATTACTCTTTGAAAGCTTGTGGCAGTAGTGACATCAGCTTTTGAAAATTGCCGTACTGCTGTCATCCTGGAAGGATCTCCTCACAGCGTGGGCGACTGGTACAATACCCACGCCGAACGAAGACTCCTACGGAATGACAGGGTGGGGGAGCGAGTTGAAATCGTTGGTGCACTAGTGACATCAACTTTTGAAAGAGCTGTTGGCTGTTCGCCTTTCGCTCCTGGCTAAAAAGCTAAAGGCCAAAAGTCAATGATTAAGTTGATGGAATCCCTTGGTACACTGGTGACATCAACTTTTTTAAACGTTACCACCTGCTGTCATCCTATGTTTGAATCCTAAAAATAAAACTGGTTAGTTAATATTTGGAGATTAACCAGAAGGAATAAGAGAAAGGAGCAAACAATCTTCTGTCATTAGGCTTAGAGCCCGTACGGGATGCTAGTCCCTTTCTCTTTT
>DASPJH010000278.1:0-3769 GCA_035628715.1 Bacteroidia bacterium | reverse complement strand
ATAATTACCCGGTATTCCGTTAATGTATCAGGCTTAACAAGAGGCTGGCGGTTGGCAGTATCCGCCAGGTTCTGCATATAAGTTAGCGGACTCCATTGCCAGCGGCTGCCGCCTGTGGTTCCCAGCCGGATGCTTTGACCGCGGCATATCAGGGTGTCGGGCCCGGCATTCGCTGTGTCCTTGCTGTATACCAAAAGACGCAATGTATCCAGCTTGTAAAAGCTTTGCACCACCGGGTTGGTACTGATAATCCTGATGCGGTATTTGCTGGTAGACGGAACGTTAAAAAGAGGCAGTAACCCGTTAATAACTCCTGAAGCCGTATCAATCACCCGTCCCAGTTCCCGCTCTCCACCCTCAAAGCCTCCTGAGCTGTCGCTCAATTGGGCTATAAACTGGTTCCCAATTTTAAACACTCCCCGTTTGGTATAGGGTATTTTAATTGTGTCGCCCGCACAGTATGGGCCTGAGCTTACAGTGCCGCGGGTAATAGTGTAGTCGGTTATTTTGGCTGTAAATGCGTCAAAATCGTTGCCGGTGCCCGCGCTGTTTTTTGCATGGTTAAACACTTTCACCCGGTATATGTATATACCGGTAATAACTACGTCTCCTACGTTATCTACGTTTATCCCGTGCAGTATACTGTTTCCGGTAGAATCATCGCCGGTGAAAGCCCATAAGAAGTTTCCTACTGTATCCATCTTTACCAGGTAAAACTTGTAGGATCCTCCGCCAACGTAATTAAGCACGCTGCCGCCAAAACGGGCAGACCCCTGTTCTATAAATCCACCAAAATAAATATTGTCGGCTTTCATAAAGGCTCCGCCGTAGGGTGCCAACACCGAATTGGCCGAAACGGTATCACTTTTTCTTGCCCAAATGGGAGTGAGCGATGAATCGTAGTATACGATACAATTGGGTACTTTTGAGAATCCTCCCGTATAGGTCCAGGGGGATTTCAGCCAGATATTATTACCAAAGTTTACCGAATCATAAAAGGTGCTGATTACTGAAAAACGGCCGTTTTTTCCCATTCCTATGGAGCCGTAATGGCCGCCGTGAAGATTGGTTTTTATAGCCTTTAAAGGAGCAAGAGAGGAGTCGAGCTTTAAAATTACCCTTCCTGAATCCGTCAATGTTTGAGCCCCGAAATTAAAGGTAGCATCTGAAATTCCGGTCATATAAACATTGTTAGCGGCATCACTGGCCGCATCTGAAAAAATTTCAAAGCCGTTTCCCCCAAAACTTGCTGCACCCAAAAAATTACCTGATGAAGAATATTTTACAATTCCCAGGTCATATCCCGAGGAGGTTATAGTTTGGGCAGTACCGGTAAAGCCCAGGGTTCCTGTATAACTAAAAGCCAGGTATACATTACCGGCGTCATCCACTATTACTTTATCACCCCCTCCACTGCCGTTGCCGGATATTTCACGCGTCCACTGGGCACGCCCGTCCTTATCCAGTTTAAGCAAAAGGCTGCACCCCCCGCTGGCGGTTGAATGGCTTACACCGTTACCAAAATCTATAGAGCCCGAAAAAATGCCGTATGCATAGATGTTGTTGTTAATATCCGTGGCAAGCTTTTGTATAATAAAGTATGTACTGGGCGTAGAGGAACTTAAGGTAGTAAGCACCCATTTAACGGTTCCCGTTTCACTGTATTTGACCAACAACGGAAAACTGGAGCTATTGGTAAAAGGCAGGTGGAACGTGTCAAGCGTAAAGCTGTCAGAATAAGCCCCGCCAACAATTACATCGTTGTTATTGTCTATTGTTATGCCGTTCAGTATTTCACCTGAAGTTGGTGCGCCAACTACCTCCAGCCACTGGCAGTTTTGGGCAGCCGCAGTAGCTGAAAACGCCAGGAACAGGCATAAAAATACGGCAGGTTTCATCAGGGGTTGGTATATCAAAAGTATACAAATTATCAGGATATTACCAAGATGATAATACCAATCCTGTTTGGTATAAAATTATACTAGTGACTCCTTATTAATGATAGATTTTCAATGAAAACTGCTTAGCGAATCCCCAGCTTATTCAGCGCCAGCCGGTACCGTTTTGCATTCAGCAGGTGAACATTGTAGTCATGCGTGAAATTGTGATAGCCACTCATATCTTCTTTGGCGCACATGTATAAGTACTTATGCCGGGAGGGGTTAAGCACCGCATTGATAGATTGCTTGGAAGGCAATGCAAGCGGACCGGGAGGCAGGCCGGTATATATATAAGTGTTATAAGGTGAATCAAACTTGGTGTCTGCCTCGTAAAAACGCTGGCGGTTGGTGGCCCGCAGGGCGTAACGTACGGTAGGGTCGGCCTGTAGGAGCATCCCTTTTCTCAGGCGGTTCAGGTAAAGCCCGGCAATAATTCCGCGCTCATCCGCTTTGTTGCTTTCACCGTCCACAATAGAAGCCAGTATGCCCACTTCCACCGGCGAAAGTTCCTGTGCAGCAGCTTTCAGCCGCCTGTCCGAATTCCAGAATTTGGCATATTCTCTCAGCATCCGTTTAAAAAAATCTTCCGCCGATGTATTCCAGTAAAAGTTATAAGTGTCGGGCAAAAACAGGCACAAAATATTTTCTTTATTAAAACCGTTAGAATCCAGCAGGGCGGTATCCTTCAGCATATTAGCCAGCACAATGCTGTCGGCATCCAGGTAGGTGCCTACAAGGCTGCACAGTTCCTGTGGTGTAATCATGGCGTTTATAACCAGCTTCACCTGCTCCTGCTTCCCTGAGCGCAGGTGGCGTATCAGCCGGATATAATTCATATCGTTGGTTATTTTGTACTTGCCCGGTTTTACGTTGCCGGGGTAATTTGCTCGCTCGGCCAGTATATCAAATAGTTGCGGGTGTTTTACAAAACCTTTTTCAGTAAGCTGGTTAAATACATCCCCGTAAGTATCGTTGTTGCGTATGTACAGGTAGCTTTCAGTGCCCTCCATCTGCACCCGGGTATATACCACTTTGTAATAAGCATAGCCACCGGCAGCGCCGGCCAGCAGCAAAAGGGCCAGCAGTATTAATACTATTTTCTTTCGTTTTGAACTCCGCGGCTTCCCGGTTGTATTTTCCATCAATTTTGGCAAATATATTCAACGTGTGTAAAGGTTTAACAAACTAACCGTATACTACTTAACTTTTATTACCCCGACTGAAGTCCGGTTTATGCAGATTACCCTGAAAAATGAGGTTTAAACCTCATTTTTCAGGGTAATCTGCACAGCAATGGGTTTCAACCCATTGCAACGGTCCTGAAGTTTGTCCAGCCTAAAGGCACTAAAAAAACACAAAATCCGTGCTTAAAACAGTTTGTAGCCCGTCCAGCTGCGGCTATTTACATCATACAGCCAAATATGCCCGTTGGCAAACGAGAACCTGAAAAATTCATGAACGGTAGCGTTGGAGGGCAGGTTTACGGTATGGGTAAGTTTACCGCCGGAAATATCAAACAGGTATACTTTTTTGTTCTCGTAATCCAATATCCCGGCTTCTTTGCCTTTCACACCAGTGTAAATCACGGCCGTATTATTTATGTAATATTCACTTACCGGCAATGCCAGCGTAACCGTACCAGCAACAGAAAAATCACTGCGTTTTACTTTTGTCAGCTTGCCATCAGCGTAATAAATAATATGGTCGTTTTTAAAATCGTAAGCGCCCACTGATTGGTCATCAGGCTGCCCGGAGTTTCCTGTTACACTGGTAGTGTTCAGCGGCCTTCCTTCACCATTCAGCGAATACTGAACCACTCCGTAATCTCT
>DASPJH010000277.1:0-3708 GCA_035628715.1 Bacteroidia bacterium | reverse complement strand
AGGCAAGGGTTGATTTTCAGCCGGTAGATCTGAATGCGCTCATTGATCATATAAAAGACGATTTACAATTAACCATTTCAGAACGGAAAGCCACCATTGCGCATTGCCACCTGCCTACAGTACAAGGTGTAGAGCTGCAATTAGGACAGGTTTTTCAGAATTTGATCAGTAACTCTTTAAAATTTGCGCATCACGACCGTGCTCCTGAAATTAATATTGACTGCCATAACGAGGATGCTAATTATGTGATAACTTATACTGACAACGGCATTGGCTTTGAAAATGAAATGGCGGAAAAGATTTTTGATATTTTTGAGCGCCTGCACCCCCGTGAGCAGTACGAAGGCACGGGCATAGGCCTGGCTATTGTAAAGAAAATTTTAGCATCACACGGGGGCAGTATTTCAGCAACAGGGTTTTTAGGAAAAGGGGCCCGGTTTGATATTAAACTCCCCCAAAACAAATAATGCCTTTAACAAAGGGTTTTAAAATATTATTTCACCAGTTGTTTCTCCTCAATCAGCTTGTGCAGGGTTTTAATAAAGGGTTCGTAATGAATAAATGAATCAGGTTTTATCAGGTACTCAGCAGCGCCCAGGTTGCGGCTTTTTTCAATCATCGTAGGGGTGGATGATGTGGAAGTGATAATTACAGGGATATGGCATAATTTAGGGTTGGCCTTTATCCCGGCAATAATATCAAAGCCGTTTTTGCCCGGCATATTCAGGTCTGAAAGAATAACCTGGGGACAGGTATCCGGGTTTGTTTCAAGAAAATTAAAAAGGGCATCACCGTTTTCAAGCTGGGCAACTATATCAAAAAGACCAGATTTATTAAACGCCTCTTCCATAAAAAAGCGCTCATCCTCGTCATTTTCTACTATTGCAATGGTATACTTCATTATGCGGTTTCTAGGTAGTCTTTAGGGTTAATTGTAAAATAGAAGGTAGTACCTTTTTTAGGTTCCGATTCCAGCCAGATGGTTCCTTTGTGGCGCTCCACAATTTTTTTGCAAATGGCAAGGCCAATGCCGGTGCCGGGGTAGCCTTTGCTATTGCTCAATCGCCTGAAAATTTCAAATACCTTGTGTTTATCATCCTCGTTAATACCAATTCCGTTATCCGAAACTGAAAACTTTACAACGCCATCTTGTTCAATACACGTAATCTTAATTTTCGGATGTTTGGCATTGGTAAATTTTAACGCATTGCTTAATAAATTTTGCAGTAATTGCCTCAGCTGCACCGGGTCTCCGGTAATCATTTCCACCTTGCTGTCAACAGTAATTTCCGGTTGTATGGTTTCAATGGCGCCTTTCAGGTTCTGCAATACTTCATTTATTAAATTTTCAGTGCTGATGGTGCTCTTTTCCAGTTCAGTCTTGCTCAGCTGCGAATAATTCAGAAGGCTGATAATAAGCTCCTTCATCCGCGCGGCCGCGTTCAGCGATTTGCCAATATATACTTTCAGCTCATCGTATTGTTTGTCGTCAATTTTAATGTCAATCAGATCTAAAAAGCTTCGTATGGTCCGTATGGGTTCCTGCAAATCATGCGAAACAATTGAGGTAAACTGTTCCAGTTCCTGGTTGATATTGGTCAGCTGCTTGTTGGTAGCCTGAAGTTCATTGGCCAGTTGGCGCAGGCGATCGTTACTTGCATGCAGTTCCCTTTCGGCTTCTTTTCTTTCGGTAAGGTCACGGGTCACTTTTGAAAAACCAATGTGCACGCCGTCATGGTTGTATATGGCGGTTAGTACCACGTTTGCCCAAAACAGGCTGCCGTCTTTTTTCTTCCGCCACCCTTCTTCTTCGTATTTACCGGTTTGCCTGGCGGTTCTCAACTCCATAGCAGGCTTACCCATCATAATATCTTCATCGGTATAAAATATTGAAAAATATTTGCCGATGGTTTCTTCAGCCGTGTAGCCTTTTATTCTTTTTGCCCCTTCGTTCCAGCTGGCAATACGGCCCTTTTCATCAAGAATAAAAATGGCATAGTCACGCACCTGTTCCACCAATGAGCGGTACCGCTCCTCGCTCTGGCGCAATTGGGTCTCGCTTTCCCTGCGTTCGGTAAGGTCCAGCTGAACTTTTGAAAAGCCTATCAGCTTATTTTCTTCGTTGTATAGCGCCGTTAAAACAATATTGCCCCAAAACAGTGTTCCGTTGCGGCGCACCCTCCAGCCTTCTTCTTCATACTTTCCGGTATTAACGGCTGTCGAAAGCTCTATTTCAGGTTTCCCCTTTTTCAGGTCTTCGGACGTATAAAAAATCGAAAAGTGTTTTCCTATAGCTTCGGCGGTAGAATAACCCGTGATGCGCTTAGCGCCTTCGTTCCAGGTTACAATTATGCCTTCAGTATCCAGCATGAATATAGAATAGTTTTCTACACCTTCCACCAAATGCCTGAATTGCTCTTCTGATTTTCTCAGCTTAAGCTCTTCCTGCTTTTTTTGGGTTCTGTCAAGAATAGTGCAATGGTAGCCGGTGTGTTTATTTTTTTCGTCGTAACAGGGTGAAAGAGTGAATTCTGCCCAGAAGTTGCTTTTATCCTTTTTTAGCCGCCAGCCTTCTGATACAAATTGCTTCAGCTTTCGGGCCTGTTCAAGCTCGTAGTTTATTTTAACATCATCGTCGGTGTTGGGGTAGAATATTTTAAGCGATTTGTCTTTTAATTCTGCGTTGTTATAGCCGGTTAAGGTAGTTACAGCCGTGTTGCAGTGTTGTATGTAACCTTCCGTATCAAGTAACAGGATCCCATACGGAATATTATTAAGTGACGTGTGAATTGGATTAGACATACAAAAGTTTACCGGTTACATAGGCCCAACATGTATAGCAAATAAAGGCAGAACTTGTTTGCAAGTATCGCATATTTTTTGAAAAATAAAATATTCTGAAGTATATCCTGTTCACCGGAACCAAATATGTCCTGTTCACCGGATGAACCAACTATTCAACAAAATACAGCGGTAATAGTTCAGGTGGCAGCGCAAATAAACTTCTAAAAATAGGATTAATTGTTTTTTCAGGCTCTTTTTATTATTCAAAACCTCGCCCGTTTCCTGAACCGGTTATGAAAACCGGTTCTATTCATACCTGGCGGATAAGCAAAAAGCATGGGCAAATGCCGCCAGGTATGAATAAAAGCAGGATTTTATATCCTGTTTGCCAATGTTTTGCGGAAAGTAACAACTGTTATTCCTAAAAATCTTACACAACAATTACAAACCAATACAATATGTTTGTAAATAACCTACTCAAACCTGTTAACAACGCTATGACCAAAATTACCCTTGCGGTAGCCGCCCTTTTTGCCTTTACAGGGCTGGCTGCGCAGATGCCCAACGACGGCATTTTTTTAGTTAAAGGCGAGCTTTGCGCTGTAACTACTTATCACCACAGCAGCTGGAAAAAATACTGGGAAGGCGGACGCCTTCGCGAAAACTCAAATATTGGAACGTTCCGCTCGCAGGCTATTATGCCAATGGCGGCTTATGGAATTACCAGCAGAATAAATGTGTTTGCCGGTTTGCCCTACATCTGGACAAAAGCCACTGACGGCACTATGGCCGGGCAGCGTGGCTGGCAGGATTTTTCCATCGGTGTTAAAGGAAAGTTTTACGAGCTTGAAAGTGGCAGCATAAAAACAAGTGTGCAGGGCTTTGCAGGCTATAGTTTGCCGGTTACTAACTACGTGGCTAATT
>DASPJH010000276.1:0-5784 GCA_035628715.1 Bacteroidia bacterium | reverse complement strand
GGCAGCGCTGTGTACACATTTAGTATGGCCACACCCTGCAACACCAGCAGTAGTGGGGGGGCATACCTTGACGACCGCGTGGGCTATATGAAAATATCTAACCAGGGTACCCACCTGGTGCTGGCCCGCAGGCAAAGCACTTCGGTAAATGAAATATTTACTTTTGACAATAGTACTGGCCAGGTAACGTCTAACCTGGGCACTTATTATACTGGTGCCTTGTATGGTGTGGAGTTTTCACAGAACGGCAATTACTTTTATACTACTAATTTTACCAATGTAGTACAATACGATATTGCAACGCTAACCCCCACTACCCTGCACACCGCCAGCGGTAATAACGTAGGTGCATTGCAAATGGGGCCCGACGGTAATATTTATGTAGCCAACGGTTACGAGGGGGTAAACAACTCTAACCTGGATATGATTTCCAACGTAAACACTTACCCTGCAACCTACAATAACAATTATATCAGTCTTCCTTCATCGCCCACAGCGACGTATTCACGCTTGGGTTTGCCTGATTTTGTTGCCTGTTTTGTCCCTACCTATCAGGGCTGTGAAGTGGAGAGCAATTTCCATTGGGCCTTTGACCCAGCTACCTGTTCGTACCAGTTTACTGACATGTCCACCTTTGGGTCAGGCACCCAGATTGTATCCTGGCTTTGGAAATTTGGCGATGGAACGTCATCTACCGAGCAAAACCCGGTACATCATTACACAAACCCTGGCAATTACATAGTTTGCCTGACAGTTACCGGCTATGACGGTGAGGAATGCTGCGTATCGGAGATTTGCCTGGATGTAAATGTTGATGGATGCGAAGAGGAGTGTAATGTAGATCCTGATTTTGATTGGGAACTGGACGAGTGCGAAAACTGTCAGCATAATTTTAATGGGTTTACACATTTCAGCAACCGTGAAATTATAGCCTGGATATGGGATTTTGGCGACGGAAATACCGGCACGGGACAAAACCCCTCACACACATATGGTGGCCCCGGCGTTTACATGGTTTGCCTGACAGTTATTGCACGTAACAATGCTGACGACCAGCAGTGCTGCGTGTTTAAAATCTGTCACCCGGTCAACGTAGACTGTAAAGGCGACCCTGACGGCGAAGAACCCCCACATGACAGAACTGCTCCACACAACGAAGACGAGCAGGCGCCCTCTCAAACACTAAGGGCCTATCCTAATCCGGCAAGCGCTACCCTGCATGTGGAATACACTGTTCCTTCAGAACAAAAAGTAAGCGTGCAAATGATAGACTATACCGGCAAAATAATATGGGAAGACAGCAAAACAGCCTCTAAAGGCATGGTGAAGCGTGATATTGATATCAGTGCTGCAAAAGCCGGTATTTACCTGCTGGTGGTGAATGGCGAAACCTTTAATATGGTTGAGAAGATACAGATAGTTAAATACTGACACTAATAGTATGCTCAGACCTTTTGAGGGCCGTTTCGTGAGAAACGGCCCTTTTTTACTGGTATTTTTTGTTCGTCGAAAACCTGTTCAATGCGGCATAAAAAGTAACGTTTACATGTTTAGTAATAATTAACTTTCTGTTTAAGAAATTAAATATGGAATATTTTGTCAATGCCTTATTTTTTATATCACGTTCATTTACCTGTAAAAATTAATAACAGATGAGAGAGACAGGGCATTATAACCCACAAATTATAATATACTCTAAACTGAATAATTAAGTTATAGTTGGTTTTTTCATTTACTTGTTTTCTTGAAGGCGCTATGGCGCCTTTTTATTTTACAGGGATTTAAGTAATATGCAGTATGGATTTTAAGCTGCGTCCCTGGAATATTAATGACCTTGACAGCCTGGTAAAACATGCTGGTAATTATAATATCGCCAAAAATATGACCGATAGTTTTCCGCACCCTTACTCAGAGGAGAACGGCAGACGGTTTATTGAGTTTGCTACCGGCGACACTCCCATACGTATTTTTGCTATTGAGGTGAACGGTGAAGCGGTTGGAGGTATTGGTCTGCACCCGCAAAACGATATTCAGCGCACAAACGCCGAGCTGGGATACTGGCTGGCCGAACCTTATTGGGGTAGGGGAATAATTACCCGCGCCATTCCACAAATGGTTGAGTTTGGTTTTAATACCTTTGAAATAACCAGAATTTTCGCCCGTCCTTTTGGTACCAACATGGCTTCACAGCGGGTATTGGAAAAAACAGGCTTTAACCTGGAGGCCCGCTTTGAAAAAACATTTTATAAAAACGGTGAGTTTGTAGATGAGCTAATTTATGCGATAAGGAAGGCATAAATTAACACGTTAAAAGGGTTTTGGAGCATCGGGGCTTTCTCTTTCGGGTACAACAGTTGGATTGGGATTGGGGTCAATTTCAGGCGAAGGAGGTGTCGGCACGATGGGCTTATCTATTTCCGGGTTGCCGGGGCGTATTTCCGGCGGAAAGGTAGGGTCAACATTAGGATATATAGGGGCCGGGTCGTTTTCACGTTTTGGAATGTCCTGGTTTTTCATCGTTCTCTTTATTACCCATTAAACACTTAAGGTTTAAAATAGTTGGAGAATAACGATCCACAGTCGCCTGTTCCAAAATCAAGCTTTATAATTGCTATTCGGCGTTATTCTTTGGTGTTAATTTCCATTGGCGGGGGTGCAGAAGATAGAGGTCACGTACGTACATATTATTCCACGACAGCATTTGGCTTCGCGTCCAACCGTTCCAGCGCTACTAATATAGCGCAGAATCCCCATAAAGGCACGGCAATTTTGTCGTAATCAATATAACTGTTAAGAACGCCGTGAACGTAATAGGTAATTAAGCCTAATAACACAGCTAACGCAATCGTGCGGGTTTTCTCATGAATGCTGTAATAAAACAGGCGCATACCTTTGTAAACCGATAAAAGAAATACAACCAGCCATGAAATCATACCTATAAAACCGCTTTCAGCAAGTGGTCCCAGATATTCACTGTGGGCATGACCCACATCGCCAAAATTGGTGCTGATAATTGTCAAATCCTTGCTGCGCTGGAAAGGCGCGTATTGAAATGCATAGGTGCCCGGCCCCCAACCCAGCATAGGCCGTTCTTCAAACATACGCAAAGCGCTGTTCCAGCGGTTAATACGCTCAAGGTTAGATGGATCGTTTTTAATATTTGAAACCGACTGCAGGTGCTCCCCTAAATCATTCCGGCGTGAAGAGCCCTGTTCGTTCTCGCTTAGCTTCAGCATTATATCCTTTTGAAAAATTAATATTCCCAGCAAAACAATAATTACCGAAGTAAAAATTAGCCGTATGGGTATTTTAAGATAAAATACTGCCAGTGCGGCCAATGCTCCCATAAGGCTAAGCCATGCTGCACGGGTATAAGAATATGTTATTGAAAATAAAAATAATACTGCCAGCGCTCCTATAAAAAACCGGGTAAGCGTGCTGTATCCCATCTTTTTTCCCCGCAGGAAAAATACAATCAGCATGGGGGTAAACATAGCTACCGTGGCACTATATACACCGTGCACCCAAAAAAAAGGCTGGATCATGTACGGGTACACATCGCGTATAAAACCATGCTGTGAGTGGCGCACCATTACATATACCACCACGCCCGACAGCGGAATGGCAAACCACCAAAGGAATTTTTCAATACGGTTATAATTGGTAAACAGCAGGTAGGTCATAAAATAAAATACCACCAGGTACCAGATTCTGGAGAGGGTGTATTTAAACGAAACCAGCGGCATGCTGCTGGTAGCCGAAGTAATTATAAGCCAGGCAAGGTTAATAAGTATTGCAATAGTGAGCGGGTGCCTTAGCAATTCTTTGGTTTGCGTCGCCGATTCATTATTGGCAAACCGCAGCAGGCCAATCAGCATTAAAAGAATAATCACCGGTTCAGTGGGCAGTATAAGTCCGAAACCGCCAACAATGTCCCAAACCGGTATAGAAAAAGGCACCAGGCCGGTTACAAAATACAGCAGCTTATCATAGGCAAACAGCGCCATTAAAACTACCGCAAGTGCAACGGGTAACAGAGGAACAAAAAGGAAATCAAACAACACGGCTATGGCATTGGCGGCAATAAAAAGACCTCCAATGGCGTAAAACCATCCTGTTTGGGTTCGGTTAAGCATTAAACAGAAGGGTTTTCATCCAGCCTGGTACGGAAATACTGGAAACGGTTAATAAGTATCATCATCAGTACAGAAAGAAAAAATGCGCCAAAGGTAGCCAGCAGCACTATAATGCTTCGGCGGGGATACGCTTTTTGCTCAGCGGCAAAGGCCGGACTAATTAGGAATTTATGTGGAATATATTTTTCCATATCGGCTTTGGCTTTGCGGAATTTCTCTTTCAGATGGTTCATTTGCTCCACCTGCAGCCGCATAGACTCTGAAAGTTGTATAAGGGTACCTACATCGGTTCCCGACTTTTGTATCTGGCGCTGGCGTTCAATCATATCACCAGTTCCCTGGTTTTTTCCGCCGGACAATGCGCTGGGATCAACGTTTTTGCCATTGGTGGCAGCATTCAGTTTGGCCTGCAGGTCTTCTACTTCCTTAACTTTGTTTTTGTATTCTTCCTCAATGATGGCGTAAGCTTCGCTGGCTACCTGGCGCTGGATATCTGTCCTTGCTGAGTCATAAATCTCTGAAATTCCATTCGCAATTGCAGCCGCCATTTTAGGGTCTTCATCCAGCACACTGATTTCTATAGAAAGGTATTCAGTACGGCGAAATTTAATGTTGGATTTAATCTTGTTAGCCAGCTTGGTATAAGGCATAGAGCCGTTGGGGTCAATTTTGTAATGCTGCATAAGGTTGAAGCGGCTGGTAACACGCCCCGTTAGCTCTGATGAATGTAATATCTGGAGGGCCTGCTCGGCGTTTTCTTCCTCGCCAAACTCCGAGGCATCCACATCGCGGGCGGTGGCATCTTCCAGAATACCGCCGGAAACTGAGTTATTGGCGGTTGGATAAAAAATTACCGTAGATAAGTACTTTGGAGTGATAAATGCCGGCCCCGAAAATATAATGGAAGCTATGGCGGCCAGCACGGTGATAATGATGATAGGCCACTTGCGGCGCAGCACCAGCCGTATTATCTCTATGGTGTTAAACTGGTAATCGGTTTTAGTTTCTGGCATCAGGCTAGGTATTTGGTCGGGCAAAAATAAAAATATCGGTGATATAAAAAGGGTTTTACACCTCGCGGGATGTAAAAGAAGCCCGGAGGTCTCCCACTTTTACCAGTCCTGATACAAAAGCCAGCACAGGCATTAACAATATGGCAAACAGCAGTTCTAATTTCCAGTTAATATCAACCAGTGTTAGGACAATAAATACCCCTGCTGATGCTGCACAGAAAATTAAAACGGAGATAAAAAATTTCAAATTAATCTGAAAGCCAAACAGTTGCCGGCAATAATATACGGTAAGCACAATTACTAGCGACTGCGTAACAATAGTGGCTATGCAGGCCCCCAGCGCCTTGTACTGTGGAATAAGAATAAGATTGAGACCAAAGTTGGCCACCAGGCCGGCAGTGGAGATAATGTTCAGTCGTTTTAAACTACCGTGCGCGGTAAGCAGGGTTCCGAAAATATATCCCATACTGAGCGGTACAAAGGCAGTGAGTACGGAGGCAAAAATAAGTGCGCCATAAGCAGAATAAAGGGAGGGGTAGAGGAACTGGTACAGCTCGTGGCGGTAAAACCAGGCTAGTAGCGGAACAGCAGTGGCGGGGATAAGCATAATGGATAGGCCCTGCTTGGCCAATGCA
>DASPJH010000275.1:0-2703 GCA_035628715.1 Bacteroidia bacterium | reverse complement strand
AGCGTCCTTCGGTATACACCATCAGTTTGCCTTTGCCCAAAAATTCAGAGGTGATTTTTGTAGCAGCATCCAGGTATCCGCCGGGGTTTCCGCGCAAATCCAGCACCAGGCTGGTCATGCCTTCTTTCTTCAGCTTATCCATAGCACTTACAAGCTCGTTGTAAGTCTCTTTTGCAAAGCGCGACAGTTTGATATACCCAATGCCATTACCGGCCATAAAAGCGGCCTCTACGCTGTAAATCGGGATACGATCGCGGGTGATGGTAAACTTCAGCAGGTTTTTTTCTCCCGGGCGTTTTATATATACGGTAACATCGGTGCCTTTTTCGCCTTTCAGGCTCTTAATTACATCTTCATTAGTAATGCCAATGCCGGCAACGGTTTTATTTTCTACTTTAATAATGCGGTCACCGGGCATAATGCCCACCTTTTCCGATGGCCCGCCTGATATTACCGAGCTTATAAAAATAGTGTCGTTCAGTAGGTTAAACTCAACCCCTATGCCTTCAAAATTTCCTTCCAGCTGTTCGTTGGATGCCTGTAATTCTGCTGCAGGTATATAGGTAGAGTGGGGATCGAGGTTTTGCAGCATTTCCACAATAGCTGCTTCGGTAAGTTTTTTCTCGTCCACGGTATCCACGTAGGCGCGGTTTATCAGGCGCACCACCTGGTCCAGTTTTTCGTTTCCTGTATTGATGAAATGCAGGGAGGGATTTTTAAGGAAATAGCCGCCGACGATGCCTATGGCCAGCACTACTGCATATATAAGTGGTTTCCAGATGGATTTGCTTTGCACGGATGTATTCTTCGTAATTTCTTCCAAACCTAAGATTTTTGAATGAATTGCACGTCAAAAATCGGCGAAAGTGTTGCAAATATTGTGCAAAGTTTGTTTTTTTTCATCCGGCATTACTATATTCCTGCATGGCCACCATAACCCCATCCGTGCGATGAACAAAAAATTAGTTGAGTTGGAGCGATTAAAGAATACTTGTTCGGCAATAATTTTATTTTATAAAATCAGAATAAACCAGGATTTACCTTTTGATTTTGCAATCAATTCGGCATATCAAACAGGAGATTTATCAGGTTTGAAATATTGCCTGAAAGAATTAATAAATATTTCGCTTGTAGCATTACCTGATTCTATTCTCTTCGAGTTAAACACTTATTTACGAAAGGAAGGCCTTTACGAGATAACTCAAATATTAAAAAAACAGGAAATGTTAATTAATACAATTATAAAACGAGGTGTTATTTTATCCGAATTCGAAGCAGAAGTTGTGAATGATTATATAAATACTTTTTATAATTCGGATACTAAGGGGGAGAAAATAGCGACGCTAAGTGCTATGAAACAAAATATAGGGTAGTCGAACTTTTTGATGAAACTAGTGGTGCACCATTCCCACAGAAGTTGTACTTAAAGGAGAAGCGGTTTACCGGTAATTGACGTAAAAGCCTACAAAAAAAAGCCTTAAATCAGCGGATTTAAGGCTTTTCGATTATCTGTAGCGGGGAGCAGGATCGAACTGCCGACCTCAGGGTTATGAATCCTGCGCTCTAACCATCTGAGCTACCCCGCCAATTAGGGCTGCAAATGTAGTAAAAAATATAAAACGTATCAAAAAAAATGAGGGATGGCAGACGAACAGGAAGTAACCCCGGCATAAACAAAAAAGCTGCCCCGAAAGGGGGCAGCTTTATAACTAAGAGAGCAGGAAAGGATTAATGAAGCTTGATGAACCTGCCGTTCATCGGGGCTTTCTCTTCGCTGTCGGTTACCAGTATTACCGTATACACACCGGCAGCAAGGCTTGAAATGTCAATAGACACTTCGCCGGCCTGCAGGGTATAGGTAAAGTTGGCTACCTCGGCGCCTATAGATGAAACAATTTTAACACCCAGCACATTGGCATGGTTCACAAAATGTTTCACGGTTATTTTATCGTACGAAGGCACGGGGTACACATTCAGTCCGCTGTTTGCCCTTACCATTGGGTTGGTACCCGGTTTAGGTTCGGGGGCTGGCTGTTTTTTGAATTTGTAATCGTGCTCGCCTTCGTAAGATTGGATGACATCCCTGGCGATAGCGCTAAAGGCATTGTTTTTATTATCAATGCCACTCAGGATGCTCACCTGCCCGGCTGTCAGTTTCAACTTGCTCAGGATAGCAATATCCGTGGCAAGAATTGTCCTCAGGTCGGCATCAATACCGTTCAGCTGTGGCGAAGCAAGCAGGCTGGTGGCCAGTTGCGCATCATCAATGGCAAGGCTGTGGTTTACCAATACCCTTGCAGCCAGGTTTTTATCCATTTCTGAGGCCAGTACAGCATCAGCGGCGCGCTTGGCAGGCTCGGGGCCTTGCAGCATTTGGGCAGCCACTTGTCCTATCACAGCCATGTTTTTGGCCTTCAGCTGCTCGTTGATATAGGCTGAAGTAACCTCGGCACTCGGAACTTTCAGGTTATACCTGCCTTCTCCGTCCACCCATACCCATTGTTCCAGGTTATAAATATCACATATATTATACCTGTCAAGCTGGTTACTGCGGTAGGTAGGTTCTATTTGCTGTCCGCACGATGCAGTTGAGTAGTATTCATCAGTACCAGTGTATGACCAAACGTTGTTGGTTAACTGGATACCAAAGTTTCCACCCTCACCATTACCAAAAACCGAGTTGATATCGATGGTTGTACCAGC
>DASPJH010000274.1:0-2481 GCA_035628715.1 Bacteroidia bacterium | reverse complement strand
AAGCCTTTCCATCCTACATTTACCTTGGGAGAGCGAGTTGATGGGCTGGAGAAACAAAACGATGGCAGCTTTATTCTTACCACTTCTGATAAAACTGAAATCCACGCAAAAACCGTATGTATTGCTGGTGGACTGGGCTGTTTTGAGCCCCGCAAGCCCGCTTTGGCTAATATTGAGCAGTTTGAAGGCAAGGGCATTACCTATATGATACGCGACCCTGAGGTATACCGTGGCAAAAAAGTAGTGCTGGCCGGTGGTGGTGATAGCGCCCTTGACTGGACTATTTTCCTGGCTGATGTGGCGGCTGAACTTTCACTGGTGCATCGTAATGAGAGCTTCCGCGGAGCCCCTGACAGCGCTGAAAAAGTGCTGGAGCTATCAAAGCAGGGAAAAATACACCTGCACCTTAGTTCCAATATTACTGAGCTGAATGGTAACGGGGTGCTGAATGAGATTACCGTAGAGGATAAAAATAAGAACAGGCAGGCCGTGCAGGCGGATTATTTTATTCCGTTATATGGGTTAAGCCCCAAACTGGGACCCATTGAGCATTGGGGACTCAACCTGGATAAACAGGCCATTGAGGTAGATACTGAGAAGTTTGAAACCAGCGTTCCCGGCATATTTTCTATTGGAGATATTAACACCTACCCCGGTAAATTAAAACTCATATTGTGCGGCTTTCATGAGGCGGCTTTGATGTCTCATGCCGTGTATAAATATATCAATCCCGGCAAGGTGCTGAATTTGAAGTATACCACGGTGAATGGTATTCAGGAATTTTGATTTATGCGAACCGAAATTACCGTATTAGTACATGAGTCCGATGGAAGGGTGACCCCAGTAGTCGCTCCTACTGATATGGCTTTAAGTTTAATGGAGGTATTGAAGGGCAGCGGGTATCCTATTGAGGCCCGTTGCGGGGGAATGGCACTGTGTGCTACCTGCCATATTGAAGTATTAAATGAAAGGCCCCTGACACCTGAAAGCGACGATGAGGCGCTGATGCTGGATACTGTACCCAACATAACTCCTACTTCCCGCCTGAGCTGCCAGGTAAAAATTCATCCGGAAATAGACGGACTGGAATTACGAATTTTGGGTGAACAGTAATTTAAGAATAAATTTAAAAGCTGAACTGTACCTGGAATTTCACAGCAAACGGGCGCGCAGCAGGATTGCTCAGGTGGGTGAGACGATGAAGGAAATCTACCCTAAGGAGTCTGAAAATGTTTTCCAGTCCGTATCCAACTTCCACATAAGGTTCGCGGTTAAGTTCACTAAAACGTGAAACCGGCCTGCCATGATCATCATGTGTAGGCAGCAAAGCAAGGTTTTCTTTGCTTATGGAACCCCAAACCCCTTTTACGGTACCAAATGCCCTAAGCTTCCATTTTTTTACAATGGGCAGCCGGTTGGTAAACAACCCTTCAAAGTGGTGCTCGTAATTCATGGCCAGGTACTGGTCGGCTACAAACTCAAAAAAATTCATCAGGTTATAGGCGCTCCGGCTGCTAACGATGGATTCGTTACCGCGCTGTACAAACAACAGGGGGTACGGTAAAGGGCTGAATATCTTTCCTGCCTGAAAAATATAATCTCCTTCACCCAGCGTACCAAAACGTATGTACTGGCGTATTTCCACATCCCCACGGTCATAATTAAAACCCCCGCCCAGCGCGTCCTTAATCCCACGGGTATAAGCAAAGTTAAACTGCGGTGCATAACCATTTCCCACGCTCATGCGGTCGTTTCCATCAATAATAAACAACTCCTTCATGGCTATGCGCACTTCAGCAGTAACCGTTGTATTTACAAAGCTGGTTGCTTTTGCTGAGTTGTGAGGGTCTTCGGCATTAGTCAGGTAAGCAAAGTTAAAATCGCGAATGGGTACAAACGTGTAGCTTTTATTCATAAAGCTTACGCGGCCTGTAATACCCTTGCGAAATTCACGGCTGAACCAGGTTTTGTATTCCACCGTGCGGTTAAGGTTATCCGCCTGGAAAAGCGATAATTGTGTAAAAAGGTTACTTGCAGCGTAATCTTTATCTGTTACTCCAATCTGCTCCACATCGTTCTTATACTTTACCCCAAATGTCGTCCACCGTTTGCGGGAGAGTATACGGTCTACCTGCCCCCCGTATTTAAACCTCCCATCCAGTGTGCCATATGCACCGTATGCTCTTAGCGTCCATTTTTTACTGAAATATTCATTGGTTTTAAATCCCAGCCTGAAACGGCTGCCTTCCAGGTTATTATACCCGTATATCAGCGCATAGGGGCCAATTTCAAACTTGCCAAAGTCTTTGTAGCCGTTCACAGCAATATCAACGTATTCCACCCAGGTTTTTACCGCGGGCAAATTGCGCAGGGTGTCCACCATCTGGTATACGCGCTTTTCAGCGTCACTAATCTGCTCATGGCGGGCCGTATCCCAAAATTCCGTATCAAACTGGGTAGCGTCTTCGGCTACTTCCAAAC
>DASPJH010000273.1:0-2360 GCA_035628715.1 Bacteroidia bacterium | reverse complement strand
CTTATCCACGTAAGTGAAATGAGCTGGTCGCAACATCTGCGCAATCCCCAGGACTTCCTGAAGGTTGGCGATGAAGTGGAAGCCGTTGTATTGACCCTTGATCGCGATGAGCGCAAGATGTCGCTCGGCATCAAGCAACTCACTGAAGATCCATGGACAAGGCAGGATGTTCTTACCAAGAACGCTGTGGGAACGAAGCACAAAGGTATTGTGCGCAACCTTACCAACTACGGTGTATTCATCGAGCTTGAAGAAGGTGTTGACGGGCTGCTGCACGTTTCAGACCTTTCATGGAGCAAGAAAATCAAGCACCCTGCTGAGTTTGTGAAGAAAGACCAGGAACTGGAAGTGGTAGTGCTGGAGGTGGACAAAGAAAACCGCCGCCTGAGCCTTGGCCACAAACAACTGGATGAAAACCCATGGGATACCTTTGAAAACCTGTTCCCCGAAGGTTCAGTACACGAAGGTACCGTGCTGAAAATAGGCGATAAGAGCGCTACCGTTGCTCTTCCCTATGGTGTTGAAGGGTACGCTCCTGTAAAACAGCTGCAAAAAGCTGATAAAAACAATGCTAAAGAAGACGAAACTCTTGAGTTTAAAGTAACTGAATTTAGCAAAGAAAACAGGCGCATCACCGTATCGCACACTGCTGTTTGGAAAGAAGAAGATAAAACCAAAAAAGCAGACGGCGAAGAGAAGAAAACAGGCGAAAAATCAGCAAGGTCACCTAAAAAACCAACTCAGAATGTTGAGAAATCAACCTTGGGTGATATTGACGCGCTGAGCGAGTTGAAGGCCAAATTTGAACAATCTGAGAAAAAAGCAGCCAATAAGAAAGCACAGGATGCTATCCGCGAGGATGATACCCCTGCTCCTTCAGGCCAGATTGAGAAAATTGCCGAAAACAATGCCGCTGACGCCGCAAACGAAGAGGCATCTGACGATAAAGAATAAGGCAACTTGTTCTTAAAATATCAAAGCCCCGCATTTACAGTGCGGGGCTTTCTTTTTTATATGAGAATCAGGTGATTAGCTGATGGTAGGTTGTCAAAACGGGCAGTATTCTGTCATTAAGTAATTAACTCAATCATTTAACAGGTTGCCTGATAATCGTCTTCAGCTTTTCCGGCGCGGCTTTTCTAAAGTCGCTCAGGTATATTTCGCGGTGTTTGCCACTTAACTCATAGCCGTTTTCATGTATAAAGGCATGGAGCTTTTCAATCGTGGGGCCTTCCTTATCAAACGGGCCAATGTGCAGCACCTGGACTGCCTTGCCGTCTTTAAACAGCTCAAATCGCATCTTTACAAGGGCGGGTAAAGGCTTCTTCTGCCCTGGCCATAGCTTCCTTTACCATCGTATCAGTGATAAATTCCTGCTGCATAATCATGGCCGTCCATTTCCAGGTATCTTTGTTAGCGGTGGTAAAATCATTCATGTCATCTGCCCACCACTGGCCTTCCAGCGGCATCACGCCATAATCCATCTCCATCCCGCCTTTCTTCACCATAAACTTAAGGGTATACGATACGCTGAACAATGCCTCAATGGCCTGTTTAAACTCCAAAGACGAGTTAGGATTGCCCTGACCGTTAATAGCCAGGTAATTAAATGCAGGAACATCCACCAGCATAATTTTGCCTTTGGGTACGCTGTAAAACTCTTTGTACTGTTTTTTAAGGTCGAGTTTTTTCATATTTGAACAAAACTAAAACCGTTTGCCAATTAAAAACATGAATAAAATCATTTGTTTACTATTGACCGTATGCCTTGCTACAATTGCCTGCGAGAACAAGAAGGACCCCAGCATATTTACTGGTGATGGTACCGGCAAGGTTGGTTTTACCGACAGCTCGTTTATTAAAGTGGTGGATGGCTTCTATAATTGGTACATTATTGAAAATTATGTCGGGCCCGGTTCATTTTCTTCAGCGCCTGCAACTGTTAAAATAACTGACTCGCTATACCAGTTGGATGTTGAGGGACATATCAAAGTGCTAAAAAACACAGGTTTTTTCACCAAACGGTTTATTGAATACGAACGAAAGCTGGTGGAGGAATGTAACCAGCGTATTATTGAAAATAAATGGATGGACGACAGCGAGCTGGACTTTAGCGGCTGCGACTATTTCAGCTATGACCGATGGCTTGGCGGACAGGGAGAAGATATTGACGGACATGAAATTGTGGCTGTAGGCTTACAGGGTGAAAAGCGTACGGTGGAAGTATCGATACTTATTGACGGTAAAAACTTTTCAACTGCAAGAGTATTCACAGTACCTGAAAACGGGACTTATAAAATAGATGCCATAAATTTATCCGTCGGTCAATAAACTTATGGCATCCGGTGGTTTGGTATAAG
>DASPJH010000272.1:0-2196 GCA_035628715.1 Bacteroidia bacterium | reverse complement strand
AGGGAATAGACAAAGGGTACATTATGGCGCTTATGTGCTCGGAAGCCGAGCCTTTTGATTGCCATAGGTTTTCGATGATTTCAGTTGCGCTGGAAAAGGAAGGCTTAAATGTAAACCATATATTAAAGGACAAAACCCTTACTACCAATGCCCGGCTTGAAAACCAGCTGTTAAAAAAATACGATAAAAAAATACCCAGGCCTACTGTTTTTGAGCCGGATATTACGCCCGCTGACCAGCTAAAGGCGGCATACAGGCTGAGGAATAAGGATATTGCATATTCACCGTACGGCAAAGAAATCCCCGAGCAGTTATGATTAAATTATTTACCATAGGGTTTACTGAAAAACCGGCGGAAAAATTTTTTACCCTGCTGAAAAAGGCGGGCGTTAAGGAAATTGTAGATACCCGTATCAATAATGTGTCGCAACTTGCCGGGTTTGCCAAGGCTTCTGATTTAAAATACTTTGCAAAACAAATTGCGGATATTTCCTATTCACATAACCTCGATTTTGCTCCTACTAAAGAGCTGCTAGGGAAATACAGGGATAAAAAAATAAGCTGGGAAGAATACGAAAAAGCGTATTTAAACCTGCTGGATATGCGGAAAATTGCCGCAGAAATTAACATTGATAAATTACATAATAATTGCCTGCTGTGCAGTGAGCATACGCCTGAAAGGTGCCACCGCAGGCTACTGGCCGAATACCTGGCCAGGGTGAAAAATGATATTAAAATTGTACACCTGATAGATTAACAATTAATTTATGGTTTCCCGATTTATTTGTCTCGCTAATTCACTTAAGCGGGGTGGGAGATGTATTGCCGGAATTTTAGTAAATGAGAAAAACCAGCCTTTGCTTGAAAACGGCAAGCCTAAATGGATACGGCCCATTACCCACACTGATCACGGTGAGTTGCCCGAAAATTTAACCCGTCACATTAAACTGCTGGATATTGTTGAAATAGAAATAACCGGCACGCCCGAGGAGGTTTATCACCAGGGGGAAAATGTGTTTTTTAAAGATGCCTCACTGTGTATTAAAGGGGCCTTTGAAAAAGAAAATTTGGCGTCCTTTTGTGATAACCGCGACCGTATTTTTGGTGGCAAGGGCAAGGCAGTAGCTGCTGAAGATATTTGCCAGCTGGGGCATTCGTTGGTAATGGTGAAGACCCCGGTATTTAATTTCGCTGAAAGATGCTACAATGATTCACCCAAAAAGCAGGTTAGGGCCGTGTTTACCTATCATGCCAATGAGTATGATTTACCAGTTACCGACCCGGTTTTTCTATCGCTGTTTAAGCAAAACAAAGAGTTCTTTAATAATTATAAACGGGTATATTTATGTCTCTCCCTGGGCATCAACTGGGAAAACTGGCATTATAAACTGGCAGCCGGTGTAATTTTAGGCTGATGTACTATTATAATCCTGATAACTAATAAATATTCAATGCTTAAGGTTATGCGGCAACACCTTCTTTCAGCCGTTCAGCATTTTCTGCTAACTGAAGCTGGTCGATAATTTCTTCAATTTCGCCATTCATAACAGCATCCAGGCTGTATAGGGTAAGCCCTATACGGTGGTCCGTCAAACGGCTTTGAGGAAAATTGTAAGTGCGTACTTTGGCGCTGCGGTCGCCGGTGCTCACCATAGTCTTACGCTTCTTGCTGACCTCTTCCAGCCACTTGTTGTATTCTACTTCAAAAAGGCGGGCGCGGAGCACCTTCATCGCCTTCTCTTTATTTTTAATCTGCGATTTTTCATCCTGGCACTGCGCTACAATTCCAGTAGGAACGTGCGTTAGCCGCACCGCTGAGTAAGTAGTGTTTACGCTTTGCCCGCCGGGACCTGATGAACAGAAAGTATCTACCCTTATATCGCTCTCTTTAACGTCAATATCAATTTCATCAGCTTCTGGCAACACTACCACTGAAGCAGCTGAAGTATGCACCCTTCCCTGGGTTTCAGTTGCAGGTACACGCTGCACCCGGTGTACACCCGACTCATATTTCAGAACCCCGTATGCACCCTGGCCTATCACATTAAATACAATTTTACTATAGCCGCCGGCAGTGCCTTCCATCAACTCTACCACCTCAATTTTCCAGCCTTTGGAGTCGCAGAATTTCTGGTACATCCTGAATAAATCGCCCGCAAAAATAGCTGCTTCGTCCCCGCCTGCGCCACCGCGTAT
>DASPJH010000271.1:0-2415 GCA_035628715.1 Bacteroidia bacterium | reverse complement strand
TTTTTCAAAACGCCCGTGGGGAAGCCGCATTGCTGCGCTCACTTCGGAACAGAGCACTGTAATAACCCACCGTGAAGACCTGGAAACCCGTTACAATGAACTGGCCGACCATTACCGGGACAAAGACCCTATCCGTCCGCCGCACTGGGGAGGCTACCGCCTGTTACCCGAAAGCGTGGAGTTTTGGCAGGGCCGCTCTAACCGCCTGCACGACCGCCTGAAATATATTAAATCCGGCGAGGGCTGGAGGTTGGTCAGACTGGCGCCGTGAAGTTTACATTTATTCTCGTATATTTGATGGACATGGAGAAAGTTATCAATATTCATATTGAGAAATTACCCGAAGGATTTTTCTTAGCAACATCGGATGATGTGCAAGGGTTAATCGCCCAGGGCAGAACAATTGCTGAAACTATAGAAATCGCCAGGGACGTTGCTAAAAAACTGATAGAAGCCCAGGAAAATGAATCCATAAAAAATAATCTGCATTCACTCTCTGATAGTTTTGATTACCCACTTGTAGTAGGCATGTAATTTATGGGACGTTTATCGGGGTATTCCTATAGAGAAATCATTAAGATATTAAAAAAATTTGGGTTCATGTTTTATCGGCAGGCAGCCGGAAGCCATGAAATTTGGTATAATGAATTAACAAAAAAATATACTACTATTCCAAATCACACCGGTGATATGCCTGAAGGGACGTTAAGAGCGATCCTGAAACAGGCTGGAATTGAACCGGACGATTTCATAAATTCTAAATAACTAAAAAGCCGCAGGTTTTCACCCACGGCTCAATACTTTAAACAAACAGCAAAACGCTTATGCTTTTGCCTTTGCAGGAGTAGTTTTTTTAGCCAGAGCTGCTTTGCGTGCCGGTTTGTGCGGGCGTGATTTGCCGTATGAACCGCTTACTATTTTGCCCTTTTTGCTTCTTTTATCGCCTTTACCCATGATATTTAATCTTTAAAAAATTTAAGGATTGCAAAGATGTGGATTTACACAATATGTAGCAAGCGCATTTGTGCCATTATTTTTAGTAAACTTGTGCCCATTAACTATACAACCGATGGCTTACAACTTACTGAAAGGAAAGCGCGGAATTATATTCGGCGCACTGGATGAAAAATCAATAGCGTGGAAAGTGGCTGAACGCTGCCACGAAGAAGGCGCAACGTTTGTGCTTACTAACGCCCCGATAGCCCTGCGCATGGGCGCCATAAACCAACTGGCTGAAAAAACCGGCGCCCAGCTTATTGGCGCGGATGTTACCCTTACTGAAGACCTTGAAAAACTGGTAGACCAGGCACAGGAAACACTGGGCGGCAAGCTCGATTTTGTGCTGCACTCGGTAGGTATGTCGCTAAATATCCGCAAGGGTAAGCATTATACCGAGCTGAATTATGATTTTATGCACAAAACGCTGGATATATCGGCCATGTCGTTTCACCGGCTGATGAATGTGCTGTACCATAAAGACGCTATGAGCGAGTGGGGTTCAGTATTGGCCCTTACCTATATTGCTGCGCAACGTACCTTCCCGGATTATAATGAAATGGCCGATGCAAAAGCGTTGCTTGAGTCTATTGGCCGCAGTTTTGGCTACCACTACGGTAAAACCAAAAAAGTACGGGTAAACACTATATCGCAATCGCCCACAATGACTACTGCCGGGCAGGGCGTAAAAGGTTTTGATGCATTTTTTGATTATGCAGAGAAAATGTCGCCGCTGGGCAATGCCCCTGCAGACGCCTGCGCTGACTACTGTGTAACCCTGTTTAGCGACCTGACCCGCTACGTTACTCAGCAAAACCTTTTCCATGATGGCGGTTTCTCGTTTACCGGCGTAAGCCAGGAGCTGGTGGAAGGGTTCCGCGAAGCCAGCTCCAATTAATTAGATAATTAGCTGATGAGATGATTAGCTGATTTTGGGTAGCTACCTAACATCAGCTAATCATCTAATTAGCACATCTTCCAATCAGCTAATTACCTCATCAGCTAATCATTTCCTGAGCTTCTCCCCAAACACCTTCTTCATCTTCTCCACTTTGGGCTTTATTACAAACTGGCAATAGGGCGCTTCGCCGTTTTCGTTGTAATAACTCTGGTGGTAGTCTTCGGCTATATAAAATTCAGTAAACGGGCTTATTTCTGTAATTACCGGCTTATCAAACGCCTGTACATCGTTCAGTGCTTTTTTATACTTTTCAGCCAATTCGCGCTGTTCCTCGCTGTGATAAAATATCACCGAGCGGTATTGGGTGCCCATATCGTTTCCCTGGCGGTTCAGGGTGGTTGGGTTATGCGTTTGCCAGAAAATCTCCAGCAGTTCATCATAACTGATCTTAGCGGGCTGGTAAACAATCTGTATTACTTCGGCATGGCCGGTAAGCCCGCTGCATACTTCACGGTAAG
>DASPJH010000270.1:0-2898 GCA_035628715.1 Bacteroidia bacterium | reverse complement strand
AAAATCATGGTTTGACAATGCAAAAAACCCAATGTTCCAGTATGTTGACAGCGCATACGAGGAAAGCGTGAAACTGGGGGCATTGCTAAACCTCTCGTACAAACTCAGGGATAACCACAAAATCACGCTCAAAAACACCATAAATATGAACGGTGAAGACGTGATGACTTTGAGGCGCGGACCCAGCCAGGCCGAAGGAATTTACAAAAGAGCGTACTCATATTCATATACGCAGAACCGTATGATGCTGAGCCAGCTTAACGGCGAGCATTTCCTGCCCAAATCAAAAATACGTCTCAACTGGGAGCATTCAAGGGGATTTGTGAACCGCGATATACCCGACTATAAAAACGTGGAATACAGGGGCACATCACCCGAAAACCTTGAGCTGGCGGTTATTAACACAGCTAATGAAAATGCTGCAAGGCTGTTTACCAACCTTACTGAGCGCTTAAGCACCTACGGATACTCCGCCAGCATACCGCTTTCTTTTATTGATAAAAAATATGGCGTCCATACATTTAAGGCTGGCGGTTTTCACCAGTTTAAAGACCGTGATTTTAATGCCCGTATGATGGGCTTTGCTATAGCCCGTATCAGCTCGTTTGATCACAGCCTGCGCACGCTTCCCGTCGACCAGGTGTTTAATTATGAGTATATGAGCGTAAAGGGGTTCAGGCTGAATGATATTACCAACCCGTCGCATAAATACGATGCCAGCTCAAAACTTCACGCTGGTTATGCCATGTTTGAGAACAACGTGGGTACCCGCTGGAAATTTATATGGGGCGTCCGTTTTGAGTCATACAACCAGCAAATGGTTTCAGGCACCCGCAATGGCGAGGAGGTAAACATCAACACCACGTTTAATGACTTTTTGCCCTCGGCTAATATCGTATACTCCCTTACTTCAAAAACAAACCTGCGGGCGGGGGTGTCAAAAACAGTTTCCCGTCCCGAGCTGCGAGAGCTTGCCCCGTTCTCATTCTACGATTTCAGCACGTTCAGCTCGCTGGAAGGCAACTCAAACCTTCAGCGCGCGGTAATCGAAAATTATGATTTACGAATTGAAACCTATCCCCGCTCTGGCGAGGTGCTTTCAGCGGCCCTGTTTTATAAAGACTTTACCAACCCTATAGAATTGCTGCTGGCCAATGATATTTCGCTGGGCGTTATCAGGAGGACGTTTGTTAACCTGCCCCGCGCCAAAAGCTATGGGATTGAGTTTGATTTCAGAAAAAATATAGGCAAACGCTTCACCACCTTCGGAAACTTCTCCTACATACTTTCAGACATAGATATATCCGGTAATAATAACAAATGGAACGAAAACCGCCCAATGCAGGGACAGTCGCCCTATATAGCAAATTTGGGCGTGCTGTATGCGGTTGATAAAATCAACCTCGACGTTTCTTTACTGTATAATATATACGGTGACCGTGTATATAACGTAGGTAACAGCAGTTTCCCCGATATTTATGAGGCCGCCCGCCACGTAGTAGATGTGCAGGTAAGCAAGCGCTTCTTTAATAAAAAGCTGGAAACTAAAATTTCAATTTCTGACCTTTTTGCACCCGACCTGGTATTTTATATGGATTTTTCTAAAAACAGCCGGTACAACAAAACAGACGACAGGGCTATTTTCAGGTATAAAATGCCACGGGTATTTTCGCTGAGTGTTAACTATAAATTATAAATATAGTAACCCGCTGTTGATGTTTAATTAACCGTTAGGTAAAGTAACCACGGCACTTTTGCGAACGAAATATTTAAACTTTAATATGAAAAGATTATCCTTAACCGTTATTGGATTGCTGTTTTGCGTAATAACATTTGCGCAAACAACAAAACAAACTGTACTGGTTGATGCCAACATCACCGCAAACACTACCTGGACTGCCGATAAAATATACCTGCTGAAGGGTATTATAAGGGTTACAAACGGCACTGTATTAACTATTGAGCCTGGCACTGTGGTAAAAGGCGGCCCGGCTGCTGATGGCTCAAACGCTACCTGTTTGGTTATTGAGCAGGGCGGACGTATAAACGCCATCGGAACAACAGACAAGCCCATTGTTTTCACTTCTGCCCAGCCTAAAGGCCAGCGCAGCTACGGAGACTGGGGCGGTATTGTAATATTCGGAAAAGCCCCGGTAAATAAAACTAACCCGCAGTATGAAGGCGGCGTTGTTCCCGGCACTTATGGCGGCGCTGATGCTGCTGATAACAGCGGTACATTAAAATACTGCCGCATTGAATTTGCCGGTTATCCTTTTGAGCAGGACCGCGAGCTGAACAGCCTTACCATGTGCGGCGTTGGCTCAGGCACTACCATTGAATATGTACAGAACTCCTATAATAATGATGACGCCTTTGAGTGGTTTGGCGGAACAGTAAACGCTAACCACCTTATTGCTTTCAGAACGAATGATGACGACTGGGATGTTGACCAGGGCTATTCAGGCAAGGTTCAGTTCGGCGTTTCATTGTGTGATGTGGATGTTGCTGACGTTTCTACCAAAAACGGATTTGAAGTGGACAACGACGCTGGCGGCACCACAGAAACCCCTAAAACTGCTGCTGTTTTCTCAAACATGACCGTTATTGGAGCATATACCACTAAAGCTGACAGCCGCAGCTCACTGCACGGAAGGGGCGCCCACCTGAGAAGGAACAATGAAATTTCAGTGTTCAATTCAGTAATAATGGGCTGGAAAGAAGGCATCCGAATGGACGGGATCAATACGTTTGACAACTTTACAGGAGGCAACGGCAACCTGATGAACAACATTATTGCAGGCTCGGTAGCCGACCTTAATGTGGCAGCAGGGGTAGACCTGACCGCCTTTACCACTTACATCAACACCGTTGCCAACGGCAACAGGGTACTGGTTGAAA
>DASPJH010000269.1:0-2729 GCA_035628715.1 Bacteroidia bacterium | reverse complement strand
CTGGCCGGTTTTGAGGCGGGAAAACAGCCGTTTTTGCGGTTTGCCACCGTGCAGGATGATAAAGAGGTGCTGCTGGAATGGGATACGTTTGCTAACACCAAAAGTTATATTTTATCGCGCAGCCTGAATAAAACTGGCTGGAAGGATATTGCAGCAATAAGCGATGAAACCGTGCAGCAATTTACCGACCCGGCAGTAAACCCTAAAAATGTCCGGTACTTTTATAAGCTCACTGCTATTGATACCTGTGAAAACAAAGCGGAAAGTAATTTAGCCTCCACTATTTTATTAAGCGGAAAAACAGAAAAAAATGATTACGCGGTTATTGAATGGACACCTTATGAAGACTGGCCCTTGGGTGTTAAAGAATATTCAATAGAAACAAAAGATATTTTAAATAACTGGACTATCGTTTCTTCTTCCGGTTCTGTAAACTACAAAGACGAAACCTTTAGCGATGGTGCAGGAACCGAAAAATGCTACCGTATTACAGCCGTTTCCAATAATGTGTATTCATCTTCCTCTAACACCCTGTGCCTGCCTTTCCAGCCGGTAATACTGATACCTAATAGTTTCACCCCCAATAATGATTTACTGAACGATACATACTCCATAACCACCCTCGGAATTACCGAATTAAAAATTAATATTTACAATATATGGGGCGAATTATTGTATACCTGTAACGGCCTTACTTGCGCCTGGGATGGCACCTATAAAAGCAAGCCCTGCCCCGTGGGGGTATATACCTATTTAATAACCGCCCGCACCAACGAAAATAAATTTGTAAACACCAGCGGGCAAATAACTCTGATAGGTAAATGATTGTGCTGACACCCAACAACCTTTAATGGTTTTATAAAACATTTTCAGCACCAAAAAACCCGTTTATTTTATACGCCAGGCGTTTTATATCCACGTGCTCGTAAGGGTGCGAAACACCGGGCATTATCAGCAGGCGGCCATTGGGCAGCAGCCTGAAGGCCTCTACCGTTTCTTCAATGGTTACCATACGGTCGCGGTCGCCCAGGCTTAATTGCACCGGTATTTTAATTTCGGCCATATCCTCCTTGTCCAGTGGCGGCTTGTGGCCCATATCCACCAGCATGGCCGACACCTTTTCGCAAAGGGTTTCCCATTTAGCGCCGTGTATCTTTTCCAGCTGGGCGGTGAAAGCCGGCACCTTTTCCTTCATTTTGTCAACATTCAGCATGCGTGATTCATTGGCAGCCGTATCGGGATTCCAAAGCAGCTTGGTGCCCAGGGTCATTACCTTTCCCAGTCGCGCCAGCCCGTGGCGCGCAATGCACAAGCCTACATAACCGCCCATAGAATGGCCGAAAATATTTGTCTCCCCTTTTATTTCATTGGCTATATACGACGCCACCTCCTGCGCCATGCTGTCAATGGAAAGATTTTCAGGCAATTGTTTATCCCCGTGACCTGAAAAATTGTAGGTAAATATTTTAAAATCTTTTTCGAGCAACGGACGCAGGGTGTCAAACTGCCCCGCGTGGCCCAATGCCCCGTGTAACAATAATAGGTTTTGCATTTTTATAGAATTAAGTGTGTGCTATAATGCCTAACAACACAAATTAATGGTAGTTTTAAATATTAGTTATTTATTTTTAGTTAACAAGCGGGGGATTGCTTCACTAATCTATAACGGCCCTTGTCTGGTTTTCAGAATGCCCGTTCGCAATGACGCGCATTTTGTGAGCTACTATATTTTAAATGTTTTCTTCAGTTCACTGAAAAAGTTGCGGCTTATTTCAAACGGGTCGCTTACGTTTTTCAGGTACAGGCGGCCGGTATCGTTGGTCCACTTATCTATTTTAATAACGTTCAGCAGGTTTACAATCGTAGAGCGGTGTATCTGGAAAAACGCTTCTTTGGGCAGGCGCGACATCCAGTTTTTGATAGAGCCGTAGGTAACATACATTTTGTTATCCTCCAGGTATACTTTGGTATAATTACCGTAAGCAGAAATATAATTAATATCCTTTACCTTGATCAGCACCATTTTATGCTCGGCGTTTACCATTATCATCTGGTCGAGCTTAAATTTGGAGTTATCTGAAAGGTTATCCTCTTCCCCTTCGTTCATCTGGTCGGTAATGCGGCCAATGGTTTTATTCAGCCTTTCCAGGCTAATGGGTTTCAGTATATAATCGGTGGCATTTACCTCAAACGCTTTTACAGCCTGCGATGCGCTGGCCGTAATAAACACAATTTTACAGGTAGCTTTTATATAAGGTATTAAATCAAACGAGCTGGCGCCATTTAAATCAATATCCAGGAAAATAATTTCAGGGTCTGTTCCCTCAATCAGCTCCTTAGCCTGCAGCAAAGAACCGGCCGCGCCAACCACTTCAAGAGCCTCAAAATTTTTTAACTGTTCTTTAATAAGTTCCTGGGTAAGCAGGTCATCTTCAACAACTAATACCCTGTATTTTTTATTCATAAGTTAGTGTGTGCCGGGTCAGAAATCTTGTTTACAACATCCGCAAATTATAAAACTTTTGTTAAATGTTTTTGAATTACCTGCTGATATACCGCTTCGTACTGAGGCATAATTATATCCAGCCCGAACTTTTTTGAGTGATTAAACGCTGCTTCCTTAAATTTATGGTGGGTTTCAGGGCTGCTTAAAATTTTCAGGGCGTTGGCCGCCATTTCATTCACATTTCCCACATCCGATGTAAAACCGGTAACCCCGTTTACATTCA
>DASPJH010000268.1:0-3996 GCA_035628715.1 Bacteroidia bacterium | reverse complement strand
GGGTATTACGGTAATATTATACAATACCGAATCGTTGCTGCTTACCTCGGTATTAGAGGCTTTTACCACATAAAAATTCTCACGGGTGAACCGGCGGCTGAATTCAAAACGGTCGTCTCCTGCTGCCTTTACAGACAGTGTGGTGTCTTTAAACTGAACTCTCAGCTGGTTGGTATTGCGAGTGGTAAATTTCCATTTAACTACTGTTCCTTCGGGCAGGGTAAGGTCGCCTGCATTTTGAATAAATTCAGCTTTTTTGCCCAGGTAAGAGGGATACTCCAGTTTGGCCTGGAAGCCGCTTACCAAGGGCTTGGGAACAACTTTCAGCTGATTTTCTTTTGAATAAAATTCATCAGCATAAAAACGGAAACCGGTGGTTTTCTGAAGGTTTTTAAACGTATAATTAAAGTTCAGCTTATCATCCTTCTCCATTTTAAAACGGTTGCCTTCAATTTCAATATATACCTCGGCAGGAAGCTCGTCGCCGGTAATTTTTACATCCAGCTCAAAGTCTTCGTTCTGCATGCTTTCCAGTTCCTTATTCTGGATGGTGAACTTAAACGGTGCTTCAGCCTCGTAAAAAGTGGAATAGTTAACAATGCGCTTGGTACCTTCAGTAATAATGCGGCTGTTGGTAAACAGCAGCACCACAAACAGCAATACGGGTACAAGTGCAAGCCGGGCGTACTTATAATTATTTTTAAGGTTGATGGCCGATTTAAAAGGTACCGGGCTTAGTTCGCTTATTTTTTGATTGATGCTGGCTTCTATCAGGATGGAGTTAGCGCCGGTGGCCTGGTGTTTCAGCTGGAGGGTATTCAGCAGCTTATCCTGCACATCGGCAAAGTGGCTGCCGATAATTTCAGCGGCCTGCTCATAGCTGATTACTTTACCAATACGGTACAGCCTGCCCAGCGGAATGAAAATATACCGAACCACCACGGCAATGGTGAGCGCCAGGGCGGTATAAAAAATAACTCCGCGGCCCAGTGTTCCCAGCCTGCCGTAATATTCCAGCAAAGCGGCAGCGGTAAAGGCCAGCACCAGTATGCCTATGGTATATATTGCGCCCCTTATGAGACGGTTTGTATAATACTTGCGAATAAACTCATCGAGTTTCGCTATCAGTATTTCGTAACTGTTTTCAGCCATTGTGTTAACTCCCTCAAAAGTACTACCAAAGATAGTGATGAATACCTCATCGTTGCATAAAGTAAACGTTTGAAGTAACGAATTGTGATAAGGGCGGGAAAATTTTCGGCGAGGGTTGGGATAGGGCGCAAAAGAATAAAAAAAAGCAAAGGTGTTCTGTAATCTTATTGTCTTTTTATTGCCCTCATAAGTCAGAATATCTGGAAAAAAAATAGTTTTTGTATTTTTGATATAAGTACTCCCTCAACCTGCCTAATATTCCTGTTTAATGAAGTATTCTTTGCTTCTTATTTTCTCCAGCGTTTGTTTTTCATTGCTGTCACAGGAATGTAAATGGCTGAGCTATAACAAAAACACGGGAACGGAAACAGGCAGGGCTATCTGCACCGATAACAACAACCATGTAATAATGGCTGGCCATTATGGGGCGCCTTTTGTGCTGGATACTTTTAATTTTAATAGCCCTACCGCACTTTTAGTGAAGTATAATGATACAGGGGGCGTTATCTGGGCAGCGCATGCTATCGGACATTGCCATTTTTCTGATGTCGAGGCTGATGCCGCCAATAATATATATGTTACGGGGTACATAACCGGAACGGTTGACTTTGGGAATGGTGTAAAAATTACCTTGCCACCTTCAGTTCAGCGGAGTGTTTTGGTCAAATACAATCCAAACGGGATGGCCCAATGGGTAAATGTTCTCAGCAGTAGTTCCGGAAGCGGAGTCGTTGAAACTAAAATTACAGTAGATACTGAAAACAATATAATAGCCGGGTTCCCCTTTAATGGCTCTGTTTCTTTCCAGGGCACCGGAAAAACGCTTAACAGTGCAGGGGCAACAGATATAGGGATAGTAAAATATTCATCCTCGGGAGTGTATTTAAATTCCGTACGTTTCGGAGGTGTATCAGCCGATAATTTTGTAGAGCTTGACAATGATGATGACGATAATATCTATATTCTTGGTAACACGCGGTCTGGATTCACATTTGGCCAGCAAACCCTGAATGCAGGGAATGTAATTGTATTAAAAACCGACTCTGCGTTTTCCCCGGTAACCTCCCGGGGTATTACGGGCGATCTAATTGATGAAAGTGGAATATCGGTAAGAAACAACGGAGAATTTGTTATTACCGGAAGGGTTAAGGGAACGGTTGACTTCGGAGGGAAAATTATAGCCGTACCCAACCAGTATTGTTCTACCAGACGGAGTTACATCGTGTATTATAATGAAGATTTTACGGCCCGCTGGATAAGGACAGATGAACCAGTTACCTGCGGTTTTGTTGACCCCATAGGAGGAATATTTTACAGGGACAATTTTATTTATGGGGGTGGTTTTCTAACATGCAGCGCACGTTTTGGAATACATATTACTACTGACCCTGGATTTAACAATGCTTTATATTTTTATAAAATGGATACGCTGGGTAACTTTTTATGGGTTTTTGCGTCTCCGGGAGCAGTCATTGGGGGTAGTTTTTTAACGGATATACGCGCAGATCAGGAGAGTGATATAGTATTTACCGGCTACTACACTGATTCTATTACAGTTTTTAATAAAAAAGCGATAAATACTGACCATAACGACCATTTTTTTGCCGGTAAAATAGCCGATTATAATATTTTCAGGGGATATGTGTCGCCCGGGCCTTATTGTGCCGGCGATACCTTTATAATACCGTATTCAAAAAAAGGAAAATTTAAGCCGGGAAATGAATTTATTGCGCAGCTTAGCGACAGTGCAGGAAATTTTGACGGTGATGAGCGCGAGCTGGGAAGGGTAAAGGATACATCAGGGGGGTACATATACGGTAAACTGCCATTGTTTAATGTAGCCACTACCAATAAATACCGCATCCGCATTGTCAGCACAAATCCATCGGTTGAAAGCTTTTATAAGTTTGATACGCTGCGGCTGCTCATTTACAGTAAGGATACCGCCAACGCAGGACCGGACATTAGTTTTTGCCGGGGAGGAAGTGTCACGCTTACCACCACAGGCGGTAGCAAATGGCACTGGTGGCCTCATCACGGAGTGGTAAAAGCCAAAGACACTGCAAACAGGCATATACAGGTAAGGCCTGACTCTACAGTTGAATACCGTATAATTATCAGTGATAGCAGCGGCTGTGGGGTTACCGATACGGATTACGTAAAGGTTACCGTTTGGCTGCGTCTTTCTGTTAATGTTGCCGATACCCACTATTACTGCGCAGGAACAACGCCTGTAGTGGAAGCCTTAATAAACGGCGGGATTTACGGGGCCACCAGTATAAAGTGGTACGATGCCGGCGACCCGGCCAAAAAAACGCTTTCAGACTCTGCTAAATTAGTAGCTTCTCCTGCTCCCCACAAAACATACCGGGTAGTGGTTAGAGATAGCTGCAGCGCTGACAGCACTTTGATTACAGTAATAGAAACTGCCCCACTGTTGGTAACAGTAAACGCAGATACTACCATTTGCGCAGGCGGAACAGTACAGGTGCGCGCAGCTGCAGCAGGTGGAAATACGAGTTCTCATAATATATTATGGACCATAAATAATGGAACATGGACCTCAGGAAATTTTGCCGAAAATGTAACTCCTTTAATCACGACAATATATACCGCGAAATTAACTGACGGCTGCTCCGCTAAACCTGATAGCGCACAAATAACTGTTACCGTAAGACCGCCATTAAAAGTTACTGTAAACACCGATACAACAATATGCATGGGGCAAACTGTACAGCTTCGGGCTATGTTGCAGGGCGGCTATATCCCGCAGCGAACCGTGCAATGGACAACGGAAAAAGGGACAGCAATTTCTTCAGATACAATTGAACTGGTTAACCCCCT
>DASPJH010000267.1:0-5714 GCA_035628715.1 Bacteroidia bacterium | reverse complement strand
GCGCCGAAGGCATTACCGTTCATCCCCGGCCGGATGAGCGTCATATCCGATATGCCGATGTTTACGAGCTTAAAGATGTTGTTACTACTGAGTTTAATATTGAAGGAAATCCCCGCACTCAAAAGTTTGTTGATTTGGTGCTGGAGGTGCAGCCCACACAGGTTACGCTGGTGCCGGATGCGGAAAACGCCCTTACCAGCAACCAGGGCTGGGATACCATTAAACATAAAGATTATTTGATAGATGTCATCGGCCTGTTTAAAAGCAGGGGGATTCGGACTTCCATCTTCATTGATCCTATAGAAGCCCTGATTGAAGGCGCAGCTGCCACGGGAACCGACCGGGTGGAACTGTACACTGAAGGCTACGCCCACCAATACCCGGTAAACCCCGAAGCGGCCATAGCGCCGTATCGCCGGGCTGCTGAACTGGCAGGAAAGCTGGGTTTAGGGCTAAATGCAGGCCACGATTTAAGCCTGGAAAACCTGGAGTATTTTAAGCGTAACATTCCGGGCCTATTAGAAGTATCCATAGGTCACGCGTTGATTTGCGATGCTATTTACCTGGGGCTGAACAATACCGTGCAGATGTATAAACATTGCCTGCGGTAAACAGCAACGGGGCTTTCAACCCATTGCAAAATGGCAAAGAATTAATCCATCCGCCCTGTTATATGGCTGTAATCCTTTATAACTTTTTCCAGGAACGCCACTGTATTAGGCTCCATTGATTTTACACCCAACCGTGTTTCTATGGAAACTTTGGTTTTTTCAGCCAGTATTATAGATTCAGGGCTGTAGCTTTTTTTCAGTGCAGATAAAACTTCTTTAATCACTTCAATATCACCCTCGGCCAAATCTGCCACTTCGGGATAAGTTGGCGTATAATCATCAGAAGTGGTTTCGTAAATGGTATCTTCCAGGGTCACACGCTGTTTCATTTTGGCTACCGTGGTTCCTGCAGCCATATCGCCCAGTCGCTGGCCCTTACCGCCAATCAGGTAGGCAAGAAAAGCAATTAGCCCGCCTTCAAAAAGGCCAATCAGCCAGCGCAGGGCATAATCGCCCAGGCGGGGCTCGGTGCCGTCCATGCGTATAACACGGGTTTTCATAGCCATTTTACCAATAGAACGGCCGTTGTTAAACACCTCAAACAACAAGTGATAAAATATCACCGGAAGAACCATGATTAAAAATACGGCAGTGGAGCCTACGGCATCCCGCAGAATAAGCATCAGCACGAAAAAATAACCGTACATAACGGCAGTATCAATTATAGTGGCCAGTATCCGGTCGCCCAGGCTGGCAATTTCAAAGTTCAGTCGTACGTTTTGCGTGGTGTTTATTTTAAGAGTATCGGCCATTTTGCGTAGTCTTGGTTTAAAAGTACAATAAAAAAATCGCCGTTAAATTAATACGAATTGCATATTTTGCAACTCTACTAACCGTTTTTTAGACTAAACAGCCATGCGCGAGGCCGCCTTCAGTAAACAAAACCATAAGAAATGGAAGGAGTTTGAGAAGAAGATCAACCAATCTTCTCATACACATCCGGATGAGCTGGCCGACCTGTTTATTGAAATAACCGACGACCTTGCATATGCGCAAACCTACTACCCCAAATCAAAAACAGCCGAATACCTGAACCAGCTGGCTGTAGGCGCTCATCAAACGATTTATAAGAATAAAAAAGAAAAGAAGGGCCGGATTCAACAGTTTTGGGTAAAAGAAATCCCGCTGGCCATATACGCTGCCCGCAAGCAAATGCGCCTTTCGCTGGCTGTGTTTGTAATCTCTATATTGGTAGGAATTATCTCCACCTTAAAAGATCCAGATTTTGTAAGGTATTTTTTTGGCGATTACTATGTTAATACCACCCTGGAAAATATTAAAGAGGGCAACCCGATGGGCATTTACGGCAGGGAAAACGAGGCCGATATGTTCCTGTCTATAACATTGAATAATGTTCTCGTCTCTTTTAAGATAATAGCCTACGGTATAATGTTTTCTGTAAGGACGCTGATAATGCTGCTGCAAAACGGCGCCATGGTAGGTGTGTTTTTTACCTTTTTGTTCCAGCAGGGGGTATTTACCACCGCCATGCTAACGGTGTGGATACACGGAACCATTGAGATATCAAGCATAGTAATAGCGGGCGGAGCGGGCATATTGCTGGGCAGCAGCTTTATGTTTCCCGGCACTTACACCCGCGCCGAATCGTTTAAACGGGGCGCACGTACCGCTGTTAAAATAGCCATAGGGCTGGTGCCCATGTTTATTATTGCCGGGTTTATAGAGAGTTTTATTACCCGGTATTACCAAAATGTATGGGTGGGTATTTTGAGCATAGGCATTTCATTGCCGTTTATTATCTGGTACTATATCCTGCTTCCTAAAAAAATGTACAAGTTATATGGAAAAGAAAATTGATTTGCACAAAGCACGCGATTTCAGCATTACCTTCAGCGATACATTTGCTTTTATAAAACAAAATTTTAAAAGCATTGGTAAAAGCCTGGTGATGATTGTGGCGCCGGTGTACCTTATTGCGAGCCTGGCTTTTTCTTTTTTTTCAGTTAAACTGATTCAGGCGTTTACCGGTACCATGAAAATCCCGAATCCTGAGAGGGCAGCTCAAAATATGCTGTCGGTATATACAGACTTCCGCCTGTGGATAACCATTTTGCTGTTTTTTATAGCAGTAATGCTGGCAGTAGGGGTAATTTTTTCATATATAAATTTATACCGCAAGAAAGGCGAAACGGGTAGTGAAATTACACCTTCGGAAGTATGGAGTGAATTATGGCGCAGGCTTCCCAAGTTTATTGGCTATAGCATTGGCTACGGTTTCTTTTTTATAATAGGCTACCTGTTGCTGGTGCTGTTTATTGGGCTGCTTATGACAGCATCTCCCTTGGTTGGAGGCGTAATTTTATTTTTCGGAATTTTAGCCCTTATGATTTACCTGGTAACTTTTATAAGCGTGCTGGTGCCGGTTATATTCTATGAAGACTGCGGCTTTTTTGAGTCGCTGGGGCGCACATCGTCTCTAATAAAAGGTAATTTCTGGGTCACCTTCGGAATTAATTTTGTGGCCTATATAATTGTATCTATGTCGGCCTATATCGTTAGCCTGATAATTTACGTGCCCATTATACTTACCCAGGTGGGCAGCACTACCTTTGATACATCAACTATACAAATACTTGTAGTTGTATACCTGGTAGTGCTCCCGGTTATTTTATTTTTCGGATATATTTTCCAGTATACCATTGGCAGCCTTAATTATTTCAGCCTGCTGGAGAAGCACGACCATGTTGGCTTGCGCATGAAAGTGGATGCTATTGGCGATGCCGATGCTCAAAAAACAGAAGAACAATATTAATTGAAGCGTTTAATAACTATATTTTTTTTGCTGGCGGGTATATTGTTTTTACCTGCTGTTGCAACAGCGGCCGACAGTACACTTTACGACAGGGGAGAGGTAAACCCCCGTCTGCCTTCTTCGGAACAGGTGGAAAAGTATAAAACCGACAGTGATTTTCAGTACGAGGAAGTGTATGTGGAGGATACCAGCTGGTGGGATGATTTTATGCGGTGGCTGAAACGTCTGTTCAGGCTCGACAGGCTGGGGGCATCAGGCGATATAATCATGTGGATACTGGTGGGCTGTTTTATTGCAGGGATATTATTTTTTATTTTCAGAAGCGATATAGCCCTGTTATTTTCTAAAACAAATAAAGCAAACAGTGCTTTAGCAGGCAATTTTGCTGAGATGGAACTGGACCAGGTTTCTATTGAGAACCTTCTCAAAACAGCCATTGAAAATAAAGAATACGCAGAGGCCATACGGCTATATTATATACTTGCGCTGAAAAACCTGTCGGAAAGCGGGAACATTAACCTGAGAAAAGACAAAACCAACCGCGAATACCTGTATGAATTAAACGGCAAGACCGTTTACCAGCCATTTGAAAAGCTTACTTTTTATTTTGAATATATATTTTACGGTAAGTTTGATGCCACTGAAGCCATTTTTAACCAGGTACAGGAAAACTACGGCAACCTTTCACAAAACATAAGGAGGGTGCAGCAGTGAAAGGGGCATTAAATAAATATATTATTGTGATGGTTATTTTTTTCGGCCTGCTGCTGTGGGCTGAACTAAGTAAACCAAAGCCGGTAGACTGGACGGAAACCTACAACAAATCGGATAAAATACCCTACGGCGGTTACATAACCTTTGAAGAATTAAAAAAGGTAAACGGTGATAAGCCCATCCATTCACAGAAAATGAGCCCTTACTTATACCTGGATGAAGCCGAAGCAATAACCGGGGGCCAGTCCAGCCTGGTAATAATCCAGTCGGGCGGTATGATTGATGAATACGAATGGGAGAAAATGGAAGAATATGCCGGGAGGGGAAATACCGTATTTATTTCTTCCGGTTATTTTAACAGTGATGTGCTCGACAGTATGGGCCTTGAAGTGCTGAGTTACTCCAAAGCATTTGACACTTCTACCATACACTATTCAAGGCTGGTGAACCCGGCGTTTCGAAATGCCACATTCAGGCAGAAAAGGACCGGCGAGGTTACTTACTTCAGCGTAAAAGAAAATGCAGGTAAAATTAAAATATTAGGGGTAACACATGACACTCTTGTCAATTTTGTGGAATACAGCACAGGCAGCGGGAAAATATACCTGCACGCCAATCCAGCAGCTTTTGGAAATATGGATGTATTGGCGGGGGATAACTACAAATACAGTTTTGGTTGTCTTTCGTATCTGCCGCAGGTGCCCGTTCTATGGGACGAGCATTACAAGAGAGGTAATGCTACAAAGCTGCCCGAAACAGGAACGCCCCTGAGGTATATTCTTCAGCAACCTGCCTTTAAATGGGCGTTTAATGTATTGTGGATAGGCTTGCTGGTATTTGCGCTTTTCAGGATGAAACGCATGCAAAGGGCCATTCCTGTGGTGAAGCCGTTGGAAAACACCTCGCTTGAATTTGCCGAAACCATGGGCCGGTTATATTTTAACCGTGGCAATAACCGGGATATAGCCTATAAAAAAATTAATTATTTTAATAACCATCTGCTGGAAAAATACAACCTTAAATACAGGGATGATGATCCGGGCTTTGCAGGCCAGCTGGCCGGTAAAACGGGAATACGTGAGCAGGATGCAACCAAGTTATTGTCGCTGATAAAGTTTGCCCGCAGCAAGGCTATATTGTCAGGGGATGAGCTGCTGCAGCTGAATAATAAAATTGATGAATTTTACGCCAACGCTAAATAAACTATACTTATAAAATGCAGGAATTTGAGAACAGGGTGGACGTGAGCCACCTGCACAGCGCCGCCGAAAAAATAAAAGCCGAACTGGGCAAAGTGGTGGTGGGCCAGCACCGCATGATAGAGCAGATGATTGCCGCACTGCTAACCAACGGCCATATTTTGCTGGAGGGGGTGCCCGGTATAGCCAAAACGCTTACCAGTAAGCTGCTGGCCAAAACATTTTCGGTGGATTTTTCGCGCATACAGTTTACACCTGATTTAATGCCGAGCGATATTTTGGGTACTTCTATATTCAACCAGAAAACTCATGAGTTTGAATTCAGGAAAGGGCCGATATTTTCCAATATTGTGCTGATTGACGAGATAAACCGGGCCCCTGCCAAAACCCAGGCCGCCTTGTTTGAGGTAATGGAAG
>DASPJH010000266.1:0-4628 GCA_035628715.1 Bacteroidia bacterium | reverse complement strand
CCTGGGCGGATGACTGGACGGAGTTTGACCCGGTGAACGCAGAATATGATTTGATTATTACTACTACAGCAGTTGCCGAAGCCGGCCCCGTGCTTAACCTGAATGTATACCCCAACCCCGTAAGCGCTTCGCTTACTGTTGAGTTTGACCTTGCTGACAACCAGGAAGTGACCATAGAAGTTACGGATGTAACCGGAAAAGTGGTAAGCAGCATACTGCCTGCAACCAGCCTTAATGCAGGCGTTCAGCGCCTTAGCGCTAATCTTGGCAACCTTAGTGAAGGCGTGTACTTTGTTGCTATCAAAACCGATAACGGTGTAAAAACAGTAAAAACACTGGTATCAAAATAAGCAAACAGTAATAATTTTTTTCATGACTCTTTTGCAGGGGCTGTCTTAAAAAGGCGGCCCTTTTTGTTTGTCTTTATGCCCGCAGTATTGAGCGGATCAGTTAGTTGCATATCACGCAAAAATTGAGAATACCCTGCACCTTGTAAAAATTTCTACACCCTCACATATTGGTAATCATAAAGTTACTGCTAGTAATTAACAGCGCACCGTATAGTATACAGGCTGTGGCACAACCGCAGCCGTTTTTTCATATCAGGCTAAATTCTTTGCAGGCGCATCAAAGCCTGTACTACAGTAAGGGTGCTTATGTGCCGGGGGAATTTATTTCCCGCTGTGTTGTTAACATTCCACAAAAATTACCATTAATTTTTTTGTCTTTTTGGTCCCGGCTACCGGCCTTACAAAATTGCCCGCAATCAATCCGTTCATTTTCAGCTTAATATAGAGCAAGCCGCGCAACTAAATCAATGTTAAAACTACGGTAAAAAGTGTTGGGTGTCTTTTTGCCTTTTTGTTATCACAATGCATAGAATTATGAAAAGAACTTTTATTGTTGCGTTAGCTACTATGATGTCAGTCGCGGGGGCATTTGCCCAGCCCACCGTTGATGCAGTACTAAGCACAGATGAATACGGAACGGGCAACACTTACACTGTAACAGACGGTATTACCACATGGTATCTAACGTGGGACAACACCAACCTGTATGGCTTTATTGACGGAGCTAACCAGGACGAGGACGGTGTGATGTATTTTGATTTTGACAACAGTTTTGTAGTTAACTCCGGAAACGGAACACAGCAGGGTATTACAAAAGACGATATTTCAGCTAATATATCGTTTAATGCAGATGCCCTGATTTATTTCAACTCGTCTACCCGCCAGGTTCGCACCCACTCAGGTACCTGGAGCAGTGCCACCACTGGATGGGGCACTTATGCCGATGACGATTTGGGTAACGGAGCAAACGCTGACGACAGGCGCGAATTCAGCATTCCATGGACAGCACTGGGACTTGGTGCAAGGCCTACAGCAATGAATTTTCTTTGTTTTGTGCAATACCGCAACGGCACAGGAACTCCTGCCCAGTTTGGCGGTGTGTACGGCCAGTTCCCACAGGAAAACCCGTCACCAACCACCAACACCAACCAGGCGCTTGCTGCTAATATGGTACGGTACTACCACTTGCCAACAATGAACAGCGCACCCACTTCAACACCTTTCAGAAACAACAGTTACTGCCACGTAGGCCCTGACGTTATAGGCTTTGGAGCTATAGACGCATATAATTTTACAATGAACACCAGCGGCCGCACCATTACCCGCGGTTCAGGCGCATCAGGTAACTGGACTATCACCAACAGGCTTATAATTAATAACGGCGCTGTTGATTTTGGCGCCACTGCAGCTTCGTGCCAGATACATCACCTGGATTTAAGCGGCGGTTCATTAACACTGTCTACTGCTGCCGGCGGCGATATGTCGTTAACCGGTAACTGGACCCAGGCACCCACAGCATCGTTTAACCCTACCGGGCGTACTGTGGTGTTTAACGGAACAGCAGCAGAAACAGTAACCATAACCGGCGGCGGAACATGCACCTTTGGCGGCCTTACTATCAACAATACATCTACAGGTGTAACTATTTCTTCAGGAACAAACCTGACAATTAATAACACTTGTACATTTACAAGCGGTAAAGTAACTATCGGTTCGGATACATTGACGCTTAATGGCGACCTGGTAGGAAGCACTTCTACACTGTGCTTTTCATTGAATGGAGAAACTACAATAATGTTTGGCGGAAACGGAACACCCACCAGCAGCTTTTTTGTAGACCAAACCACCCCCAACGTAACCAACAGGGCCCAAAACCTGGTAGTTAACCGCATAGCAGGAACAGTTACCCTTGGCGACACCTTACAGATAGACGGTGTGGTAAGCCACCTGGATGGCACCCTGGCATCTACCTCAGCAGCATTTTTAAGGCTTAAGGCCACTGACAGCACCAATTATGGCATGATTTCAGGCGCAGGTACCGGCGACATAACCGGCAGCGTGTATGCTGAATATATAATAGACGGGGGAACCAGTTTCTGGAGGCAAATGTGCTCTCCTTTCAGGGGAAACACACTGGCTGATTTTGCCGACGATGTAACCATGAACTTTGGCACTCCCAGCCCGGCTAACACAAACGTATACTACCTGGACGAAACACAGGGCGGCACACCCGGCGCCTGGAGGCCACACAGCGGCACAAGTGCCAGCATTGACACCACCGGCTTTACTGTTTGGGTGTTTGACACCAATATGCCTGTAATGCTGGATATAGCCGGCGAGTATGATAAAGACGATTATACGTCGTTCCCGCTTTCACGCACCGGCGCACTGGCCGACACCACCGGTTATCACATATTGCGTAACCCCTGGCCAAGCAATTATCAGCACAACACCACTATTAACAACTTAGTGTCAAACACTATCTATATTTATGAAGGTAATTCAGTACGTTTCTGGAACTCGGCTACAGGTAGCATTGCCAACGGTGTAATACCTCCGTTTAATGCCTTATATGTTGAAGTAGAAACAGACGGCGCCACCATTAGCCTGCCCGCTGCAAACCGTGTTACCACAAACAATGCTAACTACTTTAATAAAACCAGCCTGCAGAACTATGTAGCTATGAGGGTGGTGAACCCCAGTAAAGAATGGGACGAAACCTTTGTATACACTGATGCATCAGCTTCTAACGATAAAGATTTCTGGGATGCCAACAAGATTATGAACGGCCCTTCTGCACCCAGCATCTACAGCCTTGCGGGCGGAGCTAAATCGGCTATTAACGTGCTAAACAACATTCCTGACGAGGGTATCAGGATACCTGTGGTATTCAAAACCACTACTGTAGGCACCCACAGCATTCAGTTTACTTTTGAGAACATAAGAGCAGATTACGAAGTGATACTGGAGGATGTATGGACCCAAAAGAAACACGATATATCAAAAGGCGTATACACCTTTGAACATGTTGAAGGAGCAGTGGAAAACCGTTTTATACTGGTGTTCCAGCGTAAAACTAACGGCCCCGGTGTTTCTGTGGCTGAGGTGGATAAAACCCCTACCGTGTTTGTAGGCAGTAACTATAAAACCGTAACCGTATCAAGCGGTAATGCAAACGGCCCCTGCAACATTGAAGTTATGGATATGATGGGCAGGACCCTGAAAACCATTAACGGTGTTGATTTCAGCCAGACTCCTGTTTACAACTTCTCGGTAGACAACGCTGCTACCGGCTACTATGTAGTACGTGTAAACGGTGAAGTAGTGAATACCACTGCTAAAGTGTTTTTACAATAAACGATTTATACCGGAATTAATTACTGGAGAATTAACCGTTGTGGCCTCACAGCCACGGCGGTTTTTTCTTTTATACAATGTCCTGTATCACCGCCTGCTCTTTCTCCCCCTTTGCGTACGTTTAGCGGGAACAAAAAAAATCCTCCCAAAACCTTGCACAAAACCCTCCTTTTCCAATTACCCTATGAGACCCTATTAAAATTAATGAGGAGAAACAAGTACTCACCAACGGATAGTTATGCTGAACCTGTTTCAGCATCTCAACTCTCAAAAGTGTCCACAAAACTGGCCGTAACAGCGTAACAGTGTTTTACCCCAAACCCCTAAAGGGGCTTTTAGGCAAACAACCTGTTATGAAAGCCGGTGAAATATTTAGGGTAGCTACCTGGCGAAAGTCCCTTCAGGGGATTAGGGGTTTTGACTGAACTAAAGATGTACAAGAATAAAATGGACTAAAAGCGAATTTGTAAAGCTGCTGGTAGGGGTTCAAAATTTTGAACCCTTACCAAGGGTGTTACGGCTGGAAGGCAGGCGGTTATTGGGGTTGATGGTGGCCGTAACAGCGTAACAGCATTTTACCCCAAACCCCTAAAGGGGCTTTAGGCAGACAACCCGTTATGAAAGCCGGTAAACATTTAGGGTAGCCAACTGGCGAAAGTCCCCTTCAGGGGATTTAGGGGTTTGGGCGGAATTAAAAGATGCAGAAAGAATGAAGTGGAACTAAAGCAGTTTGTAAAATTGTTGCAGGATTTTAAACAAGGGTGTTACGGCTGGAAGGTCGGTGGTTGTTGGGATTGAGAGAGGCCGTAACAGTCGTAACAGCATTTTACCCCAAACCCCTAAAGGGGCTTTTAGGCAGACAACCTGTTATGAAAGCCGCTATCCTTTAGGGTAGCTACCTGGTGAAAGTCCCCTTTAGAG
>DASPJH010000265.1:0-6796 GCA_035628715.1 Bacteroidia bacterium | reverse complement strand
CAAATAAATGTTTCTTTCGGTGGCACCGGCGCAGGCCCGTTTCAGTTCAGGCAGCCCAGCGGCGTGTGCTATTTCAACGAAATTGTCTATGTAGCCGATAAAGGAAACGGGCGTATCTGCCGCTTTAAGCTAAGCACGGATATTGAGTAAGGCAGAATCCTTTCCTTTTTATGGCGGTCTTTACTGCCATCCGGTTAAATTCGTCTTTCCGTTTACCTTTTAACAGTGTTCAGGATATAACTTTATGTTTTTTCGTGGTTTAATTTGTTTGGTTACAATATTCTTTGCCTGTGTTAAAGCACATGCTCAGTGGGAATATAATTTAACTCTTCCTTTAGGGCATACAGCGGCAATAAATGATATTGATATCAGTCCCAATGGCAAGTATATCGTTACCGCATCCGATGATAATACCGCAAAGCTTTGGGATTTGCAGTCGGGTAAGCTGCTGCGCACGTTCGAAGAACATACATTTTGGGTAAATACCGCCCGTTTCAGTCCTGACGGAGATTATATTATCACAGCATCTGACGACGGTACCATACTAAAGTGGCATACTGTTTTGGCCAAAGCGCTATTTGCAGGCTACCCTAACGACCAGGTAACCGAAGAAGTGAGTGCAGCCTGGTTTAGCAATGACGGGCAAAAGATATACTCAGTTTCTTCTTTTACTCACAAGCCTGACTGGTCAAAAATTATTGAATGGAGCAGAAAAGGCGAATTTATTAAAGAGATATTTTTTAATGACGGGCTAACTATTAATTACTCCTCCTTTCTGGCTGAAAATAACACTTGGGCCATCACCCTTTCCGACCACAGTGTGCTGGTGAAAAGAGATTTTGATGACTCTTTTTCGGTGTTAGGCAGACATACCGCCGAAATTTATGACCTCAAAATCAGTCCTGACGGCCAGTTCATTGCATCTGCATCCACGGATTCGACCGTTAAAATATGGGATGTGAAATCACCGGCCATTCTAACCACAATACATACAGCTCAGAAGAATTATTCAGTAAGCTTTAGCCCTGACAGCAGGAGTATACTGATACTTGCATCTGACAATTCACCTTCCGTATGGGATATTTCAGGAAAATTACTGTTTACCGTTAAAGATTCAGTTCATGGATTGTACGATAACGTAAATATAGCAGAATATTCGCCTGATGGCCGGTTAATAATAACAGCCGGTTATGATGATAGTAGTAATGCATACTCACTAAATTTATGGGAAGCATCTGCCGGTAAATTGGTTAACCGGCTTAAAGCTCCTGGTGAAATTGGTGAAGTGTTCAAATTTTCTCACGATGGACGTTACCTGGTAACAGGGGCCGAAGACGGTAACCTGCTTATATGGGATACCAGAGCCGGAAAACTGCTGCACCAGTTGCCTCATGAAAGTGTCGAACAGAAACTCGTATCGTTATCTGACAACGATAGAAAGATTTTTGTGGGAAATAACTTCGGTGGAACAGTGATGAATGCTACTGCAGGCACGCCGCTGCACCGCTTACTGTGGGATGGCGGTTCGCTTGAGTTTGTGGTAAGCCCTAAAAGTGATAAAGTGGCTATTAACGATTTTTCGCAGCTGCGGGTAATGGATATAAACACAGGCATTACAGAATTTGAAAAATCCGTTTTTGACTCGTCATCAATTAATCTTACAGCGCTGGTTTTCAGTCCCACCGGCGATACTTTGTACAGCGCCGGATATGGTGATTCTTCTGAACTATGGGATATCAGGAACAAGCGGAAAATCCGCTCAATAGAAGGAAATTCAAATGGTATCGGATGGGGCATCTACAGCCCCTGTGGCAGGTATATTGCCACTATTCATGCTGACAGCGCCATAAAAATATGGAGTGCTTCGAGTGGTAATTATTTATTTTCAGCAACCGGTGAAAAAGTACATAAAGTTATTTTCAGCACTGATGGGTCAAGGCTGTATTATAATAATGGCTATGATGAGGGCCAGCTATGGGATATAAATAAAAAGAAGCGCATAAAAGCTTTCACCGTTAAAACATATTATAAGGGTATCACTGAAGCATTCAGCCCATCTGGTAATATACTGGCCTGCATAGCCCCCAGCGAAGAAAATAATAGCGTTATAATACGGGATGCTGCCAAAGGAAAAATCAAAAAGGAGCTTACCGATGCATGGGGAACTGACCGGCTGGCCTTTAATACTTCCGGAAGATACCTTGTTACTGCAATGGATGAAGGGTTTATCAGGGTATGGGAAACCAGCACCTGGAAAATAAGAGATACCATTAATTTTTTCTATAACAGCATCTCCAATCAGTTTTCCGTAGGTGAAAACCACATAGCCATTACAACAGCCGAGGGTACTGTAAAGTTATTCAGTCTTGAAACGGGTAACGAAATAACAACAACCATTCTGATGCGGGATAGCATCAATTATATGACCGTGTTGCCCAATGGTTATTACAGATGCACGCCCGGGGCAGCTCAAAAATTATATTATACGGAAGTGGTTGATTTGGGCACTATTGGTTTTGACCAACTGGATATTAAATATAACCGTCCTGATAAAGTGCTGGAAGCTTTGAGTGCGGCGTTTGGCACCACTGACTCTGCATTGATTGCAGCCTACCGGCAGGCGTATGAAAAAAGAATAAAAAGGCTGGGAATTGATACGGCCGCCTTTGATAACGATTATACTGCACCATACAGCGGTTTTAAAAATGACATCAGTTTTGAACAGTTTAACCCAACACTTGAGCTGCACCTGGTGGGCTCTGACTTTGCCAGCAATACAACGCTGAAAAATATAAATGTATGGGTGAACGAATGCCCGCTGTGGGGACGGGAAGGAATTAATATCGGTGACAGGAATATTAATTTTTTTGATTCAATAGTTAAAGTACCACTAAGTGATGGGGAAAATAAAATTGAAATATCGGTAATTAATAAAAGCGGTATAGAGAGCTATCGTGAGCCCTTGTATGTTAATTACGCTCCCCGTATTGCTACTACTGCTAAAACATATTTCATCGGGATAGGTATTGATACATTTAAAAGCGGCAAAAACAGCCTTAATTATTCAATTAAGGATATAAAAGACCTTGCACAGGCTCTTAAGGATAAGCTGGATACCAATTTAATAATTATTGACACCCTGTATGATTACCGGGTTACTAAAGAAAATATACTATCTCTGAAAAATAAATTATTACAAACAGGCATTAACGATAAAATAATTGTTTCCTATTCAGGTCACGGTTTGCTGGATAAAAATTATGATTATTTTCTTTCTACCTACGATGCCGATTTTCAAAACCCTTCGGTAAGAGGCTTGCCCTATACCGCACTCGAATACCTGCTTGACAGTATCCCTGCAAGGCAAAAGCTATTGTTGCTGGATGCCTGCCACAGCGGGGAAATTGATAAAGAAATGATGACCGGGAGGCTGACTGCCAAAGCTGATACCGCAAAATCAGATGGCAAAAAAACTGGTATGGATCTGTTGGAAACCGAAGAAGAAAAACTGGGATTGAAAAACAGCTTCGAGCTAATGCAGGAAATATTTGTAAACGTAAGTAAAGGCACAGGCACAACGGTTATTTCTGCCGCCGGCGGACTACAGTATGCCTATGAGCAAAGCTGGCTGGGCAATGGCGCCTTTACCTACAGCGTTTTGCAGAAATTAAAGGATGGTTCGCCCTGTACAGTACAGCAGCTAAGGCAATGGGTAGGCGAAGAAGTGCTGAAACTTACCGGCGGCAAGCAAAGACCAACCTCAAGAACAGAAACTTCAGGGGTGGATTGGGCAATTTGGTAAATATCAGCTTCCCAACCGCTTCATCACGTCTGACAATTCAGGCTTTTCCTCAAAGGCCCAGCGCACATATGAGCATTGTGGTATTATTTTAAAATTTTTTTCACGGGCAAAGCTCACTGCTGCTTCCACAAGTTTCATGGCTATACCACGGCCCCGCAGCCGGGGACTTACGCCTGTATGGCTTATGAGCATGGTATCAGGATTGGTCATGCCATAAGTTAATTCAGCAATTACCACATCGTTTTCCTTAATAAAAAACGCCCCTCTTTTACCTTCCTGCCTGTGTTGAATGTCAATAGAATCCATATTTTTTTAAACAGTTAATCCCGGTTTTCTGTTTGCAAATCTACTACCGTGCCGTATATTGTCGCCATAACTAACCATTTATGTTCAATAAACTGTTTCTTGCCTGTATCAGCGCTGTTATTCTTGCAGGCTGTGCGGCAACCCGTTACACTGTTAACCCTCCTGCCCAGGCTGAGCTTGCCGCTGCACAAAAGCGCTGGCCTTCCATCACCCTTAATGAATTACAAAACGGCCATACCATTTATACCACCAAATGCAATAAGTGCCACGGTTTGAAAAACATTATGAAGCTAACCGAAAGCCACTGGGACCATGAGATTGATGAAATGGCCCCGAAGGCTAAACTTACCGCTGAAGAAAAGGAAACCCTTAAAAAATATATATTTACAGTAAGGGGAATGGGTGAAACCAAGCAGGCAGCCAATTAAGCAATACTGTGAATATCCAGCAAACCCAGCTGTTTACGGTTTTTTACCCCTAATTTTTTATAGATTTTATTGATATGAGTTTTTAGCGTGCTCATTTCAATGCAAAGCTCATCGGCTATTTGCTTGTTGCTTTTATCCATCAGCAAAAACTCCAGCACTTCCATTTCCCGTTTTGACAAAAGCTCTTCGGGCAAGGGGGGCGGGGTGGCAGGTGTTTTTTCAGCTTTGGAAGTTCTGCGGCCCAGCCATACACCGGTTGCTAAAAAGGCTACTGCTACAAAAGCGGCATAAGTATCCCAGCTTTCCAGGTTCACATACATGCCCGTTTTTACCGAGGAGAAAAAGGCAACCGCAAGGCCCAGCAACAGCCCATATTTAAGAAGTACAACTGAGTATTTGTATCGGGTAGTGTTCATAAGCCGGCTTTTATAATAAAACGCAAAAACCGGGTTGTACGTTGTATGAGGTGGAAAACTTCCATCCAAAACCGGAAGCACGGATACTGCCCCGCTGCTTGTATTATGGATAAAAAAAGCCCGGCCTCGGGGATGGGAGGCCGGGTTTACACACCAGAAACCTGGTTAGGAATTGCACACATTTAATTCCCGTACCTGTTTAGTCTTTAAAAGTTGGGAGGGTTGGAAGTTTTTTTGAAAAAAAATATCAAAGCTGTTTGGGCGTGGCGCCAGTAATGCTGTATCCGGGCTAGGCAATCTCTCAACCCAAACCCACGGTAAATACCTAATCCCTGTACTGGTAAGCATCTATAAATGCCTGCCGGATTCTTTTACGCTCCTCTTCATCAAGCTTTACCGTAAAATACATTATCAGTGTCCGGTCCAGCGGTATCTCCGATGAAGATTTATAATCAATTTTACGGTAACCGTCGTTAGCGTAGGCCATAACTTGCCTGGCAGTATCTGTCAGTATCAATAGCCTGAAGTCGTTGCGGCTTTCGGGTGAGCGCTCGTCGTATATAAAATGGAGCTTATAAGGCTGAATTAATTCCACGCTTACAAAACCTAACTCATCTTTATACTGCTGAAATAAGTCCCATTGCTTTTTCTTTTTTGCCTTTAAGATTTTTTCCAGCCGGGGCTCCGGTTTAGTTTCCTCCATAATGGCATCATCAGGGATGTACAAATACAGGGCTATTTTCTTTTTACCCGGATAACTACCTTTGTACGGGCCGTCAACAAAGGTGGCTTTAAAGGTTGCTAATGTTTGGGTACGTGCTGTTAAATCATAACTGTCTTCCAGCCATAAATTTTTTTCCACCGAATCCCCTTTAAGCTTCACTTCATCAACAAATCCTGTCCACATCACCAACCGCCATTTACCATAAGCCGGCTCAAACGGATACACCCGTGCGCTGTCAGAAAATTCTACCACAGCATCAGTCCCCATGGCTTTATAACCAATGGTTTTGCCTTTTACCAGTTCGGCGTGGATGGTAAAAGGTAGTAAAGTATAAAGTATAAAGTACAGGTGCTTCATTGTTGTTATGACCCTGCAAATAACAAAATTGCGGCCAGAAAGCTGTCTTCACCCCCAACTTGTTTGGGAATCATTATCTAACGGCAACAGATTTCCGCCTGAAACGGGAATGCCGGTGGCAATTCTTTCCGCCCTTAGCGCCTTAGCGTGAAATATATATCTCTCGAAAAGGCGCAAAGGCCGCAAAGTTTATTGTTTTTCGTTTGCGTAACGTTCTTCAAACAACGCTTTCAGCGCCAGCATTTCGTCGCGCAGGCGGGCGGCGTCCATAAAGTCCATTTCCTTGGCTGCGCGCTGCATCTGGCTTTCTTTCTCTTTGATGGATTTTTCCAACTGCGGTTTGGTCATGTATTGCACCACGGGGTCTGCGGCAATGCTTAGTTCTTCGGGCTCCACATACACTTTCTGCCCTTGTCCGCCCTTGGCATCGGCCACGCTGGTTTGCTTAAATATCTCCTCGCGCGATTTTTTCACCGTCTTGGGCACAATACCGTGCTGCTCGTTATATTCCACCTGTTTAATGCGCCTGCGGTCCGTTTCTTCAATGGTCTTGGCCATACTCTCCGTAATTTCGTCGGCATACATAATTACCCGGCCGCGCACGTTACGGGCTGCCCGGCCAATCGTCTGCGTAAGCGAGCGCTGGCTGCGCAAAAAGCCTTCTTTATCGGCATCCAAAATAGCCACCAGCGATACCTCTGGTAAATCCAACCCTTCCCGCAACAGGTTTACCCCAATCAGCACATCAAACTCACCTAAGCGA
>DASPJH010000264.1:0-5094 GCA_035628715.1 Bacteroidia bacterium | reverse complement strand
GGGCCTTTTCATAATCGCCTTCAGCATCAAAAACCCTTGCGGCATTCCCCAGAAGGCGTGCCAGCCCTGCTTTGTTTCCAAGCTCTTTATAAATTTTTAAAGCCCGATCATAATACTTTTCAGTTTTGCGGTAGTCCTGCTGCCTAAAATAAATATTCCCTATATTTTCATTAATAATGGCTTGCGGACTTTTATTGTTTAGTTTCTCGTTTATCAGCAATGCTTTAAAAAAATAATCCAGCGCTTCAGGATAGTTGCTTTGCTCCATGTATATCACTCCCACATTAGCTAAAACGGCAGCAATACCACTACTGTCGTTCAGCTCTTCGTAAAGCTGCAGTGCTTTTAAGTTATTTTCCAGGGCTTTAGACTTGTTTGCCAGTGCTGCATGGTTAATGGCTATATCAGCATACGCTGCCGCCTGGCCGCTTTTCCAGTGTAAGTTGTCTGCCAGCTTTAAAGCTTCATTACCGTAATGGATGCCTTTTTCGGGATCACTGGTAGAATAATTGTATGAAATGAGAATATAAGTGTTCACTTTACTTGTATCGTCAGGCAGTTTTGTGAGTTGCTCAATCAGTGAGTCAACAGCCTTAACCTGTAAATTCTGTCCCTGTAATAAAAAAGGAGCGAACGCCAATAATGCGCAAAATATCCTAATCATAGCCATTGTTAACCCAAATATTTCCTAAAAAATTAAAGGCCGAGCATAATCCTATTGTCTGCAATCAACATTAGTCATTTCAGAACAATAGAATTAACTTTCTTTAAACATATACAAAACTAATAAAAAGAAAGTTTAAACATTAAAAAATATCGGGTTTTATGAAGTTTTAGGAACACTACACCGGCTTTACAGCAACAATGGTGTTCTGGCAGCTCCAAATGTTATGGGTAATGGCCTTACTGCCTGAATTTCAAGTGGCGAGTAGCTCCATAGGTTTGCAGAATCCCTTTAAACCTTACAGTTGGATTTACGTTTACAACCTTATATAAATTACGGCTGGCAAAAAGCCCGTAATTACCGCTGCTTATATTGGTATACTCGGGTTTCTTTTGCACTATGCCTATACTGGGCTTATTAACGCCATGGTATATAAAATATTCGCTGTCGGCACCCCAAAAATAAAAGTCCATATGGGTAGGCACCCTGTATTTACCGGTTATTCCGGGCACAAAAGCGGCCAGGTAAGTATAAAATACATTTCCGGGTACGTTATTTATCACCTGGTTGTTTACCACTTCTCGGCTGGTACCCACTGGCCAGTCAATGTATGAGCTGTCAATCAGGGTATTGGTAGCGCTGTCATATTCATTCCAGTGAAAACGCATAATCACATCATACACTTTTGCGTTTCTGCCTGCAGTAAGCGATACCCTGTAAAATTTCACTGTGTCAATTTCACCTGAAATCGAGCCCGGCTGCGCTTTGTCCACCAGCGCTGTTTGTGCCGTGGCAACATTACCGGTCAGCTTATTGGTAACTATAAGTTTATAAATATAGTCTTTGTTCAAAACTGCATCAAAAGTAAAAATGCGGTTATCTTCCGATGCAAAAATGCCGGTATCCTTATCCAGCACCACCCAGTTTAGCTGGTATACATTTTTAACTCCTCCCCCATTATCGGTTTCCAGTATCTTCACGTCCAGGGAATCAAATTGAAGCGAGTCGCTTCTTTTGGCTATTTCCAGCGCACTTTGGTTCTCGCTCAAAAACGCCCGGTTCACCCGCACATAATGTGTAGTGTCGCTGGTACTCAGCAGGCTGTATATTACCAGTATCTCCTTCCAGTCGGCGTTGGTATCCAAATCATTCTTGCAGCCTGCAAACAAAGCCACCAGCGCAAGAAAACAAACAAAAATCCTTTTCATCAAAATTATTGAGTATCTGTAGTAACTCCTACCCTAACGAACTTTTCAGGCAACTGGTTCGAAAGGGCTCATAAAAAAACGCCGCTAAGCTATTAATTTTTGGGGACTTTTTAAGGGGATGCCCCAAATACTGTGCTATTCTTTTGGGTCTATAAATTTCTCTTTATACACTTTTGATAGTTTAGGGAGTTCAGTGAGGATGCCGGAGGTAGTGTGGGTGCAGATATTGGTGGAAATATAAAGGCCGTTATCAGGCTGGTCAAATTTATAGTTGCTACCATAAATTATATAATCTCTGCCGGGGATAAAAGGAAATCCACAGTCGCCACCACCCATGCCGGTAATAACGTATACATACACATCCTTTATCTTTTCGTCGGTTTTGAAATAGGATGATATTTTAACTTTAATAATTAACTCTACAAATAACAGCTGATTTTTATCAACTTTTGTTTTCACAGAGTCGTAAGGCACTTTAATTAATTCTGATTTGCCAGGGTCTTTAACTTCAACATATACAAAACTATCAACAGCCTCAACCGTGCCTTTTATGATATAATCGTAACTTTCTAGAGTTTTTTCTGAGTATGTGGTATCTAATGTAATACATGAGCAAGCAAAGGTTGCTTGTAAGCTAAATAGCAGGATAATTAAAATAAGTTGCTTCATATAGTGGTTGCTATTTTTTAATAAGAAAATGTGCTTTTTCTTTTGAGTTCCATGATACTTTTTTAAACCCTTTAATTTTTGTAAAATCAACATCCCTTTTAGAATTATCGTTCCATGATTTATAAATTGCATCTAATTTAGTAAACAACATACGGTCTAAATCGGATGCAGGAATGATAAAGGAAGAGTCGAATACCACGATATATGACTCAGTGCCAACATGTTTTCCTGAGCTATCATATATTAAATAGTGTTTTGTAGGATTATCAATGCCACAAAAAGTTTCTACCACAAATTGTTCTGTCCATCTTTTACCTTCATAAACATTATAATAGTAAGCCCTGCACCCGCAACAACCTGCACTCATAATGCGAATATCATAACTGCCCTTTTGTAAACTATGATAGGAGTCACAGCCAAACACTATTAAAAGCAACGAAAAGGTAAATGCTTTTTGCATTCTATTATTTATATTTATAAATACAAAATTTATCATGCCCTGGCCGCTCGCCGGGCATCCATACAAGAATAAACGCCAGATACTCAACCTTTATTACACAGGTGTGGTTATTTCAAATTAACCGATTTACAGATTTTTTTTATTAGCACATTAGCATATTGATTAAATTTGCACATTAATTCCCCAACCTTGTCCGCAGCCGCTTAATTTCCTCGTTCAACTCCTCGTTTTCTTCCACCAGGGCTTCCACGCGCTGGCGCTCCGTTTCAATAGCGTTGGTAAGATTGATAATAATATCGCCGTCTTCTCCGTTTTGTATCGTTTCTTTAAATTTCCGCAACAAATTATTCTCTTTGGTAAGCGCGGCATTTTCCTTTTTCAGCCGCTCTATTTCCGCCTTTAGCTCTTTATTTTCCGTCCTTAATTTTTGGGCGGAAGGCGGTGTATTATCTCCTGTTTTTTTCTCCAGGTTTTTCACTACCACCCGCAGGCTGTCGCGTTCCTCTTCCAGCGATACTATTTTTTCGCGTAATTTCTTAATAACTTCTGTTAATACCGGGTCTTCAGCAGCCTGGGTTTTCTTTTCCATTTCTTTTTGCAGGCGCTCGCTTTCCTCGCTGGTAACATATATGCGCACATAATCTATGTTTACCTTGCTTTCGGGAGCCACATACAGGCCAACTTTGCCGCCTTTGTATGATACTTCGCTAAAACTGGTAATATACTGGTTATTAATAAACAAATCGTACATTTTATTATCCATTTTCAGGGTAATAATATCCGATTCGCCCCTGCCGTTAATAGCTTTGCTTTTTTTCCAGTCATCGCCAATGGGCTTAAAAACAGTGCCGTTGTATTTGCTGATGCGGTATTGCTTTTTACCGTTAATTTCAATTAAAAACGCTCCTTTACCATCATCCTGCGCCATCACTACCACACCCGCGCTTGATGATTTATCATTTTCATCATCAAGGCTGATTTTAAACTCAGCTTTGTGCGAGGCAAACTGCATTTTTTCGGTAGGGAAAATCAATCCGTACCCTGTAGCTGCCTTACGGTAAAGTATATATTGGCCCTGTTGTATGATATATACCTCGTCGGCATTGGTGGATTGTTTCCAGAGGGGACTGTTCTGATCAAACTCTTCCTTCCATACCAGTGCCTTAAAGTTATCCGTAACCGATTGCCCACCGGCGGATAAACAGCATACAGCAAGGAACAGGATGGTTAAAAAATTCTTCATTTTTGGTTTAAGGTATACAAAAGTATTAAAAAATACTTATAAAGCCTTTCGTTTGCTGCAAGGGACAGTTTCCCTCATCCCCGCTAGCCAGCACCACTGCCAACCTGGAACGTCGCCCTTCTCCACGTGGAGAAGGGATTAACCAGTATGGGCAGAATCTTTGGGCCATTTCGGGATGAGGGCGATATCCTTCAATTGTATTTCCGGTAATGATTTTCAATTCGTCATTAGTACATTGACACATCGGCTAATTGTCAAATTATCTACCTTTGCCCTGCATGACGGATAATAAGTACAAAGAAATCACCCGTGTAACCACTCACGTGCTGCAGGAGATGAAGGATCGGAACGAGAAAATCAGTATGCTTACGGCCTACGATTACAGCATGGCCAAAATTTTTGACGACGCTAAAATCGACGTACTGCTGGTAGGCGATTCTGCCTCCAACGTTATGGCCGGGCATATGACTACACTGCCTATCACGCTGGACCAGATGATATACCATGCTGCATCAGTGGTACGTGCCGTATTCCGTGCACTGGTGGTGGTGGACCTGCCTTTTGGCTCTTACCAGGGTAACAGCAAAGAGGCACTGAACAGTGCTATCCGTATTATGAAAGAAGCCGGCGCCCACGCCATCAAACTGGAAGGCGGCGAGGAAATCCTGGAATCCATCAAGCGTATATTGTCGGCAGGTGTTCCGGTTATGGGCCATTTGGGGCTAACTCCGCAGTCCATCTACAAGTTCGGTACTTTCGAGGTGCGCGCCAAAGAAGAAGCCGAGGCCCGCAAACTCCTTAACGATGCACAACTGCTTGCCGAGGCCGGCTGTTTTGCCATTGTGCTGGA
>DASPJH010000263.1:0-2410 GCA_035628715.1 Bacteroidia bacterium | reverse complement strand
CGGAACGGTAACGTGACTCTCGTCTATCACCAGCATAAAATCATCCGGGAAATAATCAATCAGGCAAAACGGCCGCTCGCCGGGCATACGCCCGTCCATATAGCGACTGTAATTTTCAATACCGCTGCAATAACCCAGTTCGCGCATCATTTCCAGGTCAAAGGTCACCCGGTCTTCCAGCCGCTTGGCTTCCAGCAGGCGGCCTATGCTTTTAAAGTAATCTACCTGGGCCACCATATCGTCCTGTATTTTGCGCATGGCCATGTGCAGGCGGTCTTTGGGGGTAACAAACAGGTTGGCGGGGTAAATAGCAATATTGGGCAACTTCTCAATGGTTTGCCCGCTGATAGGGTCAAATACGCTGATTTCTTCCACCTCATTGCCAAAAAAAGCGATACGGTAAGCAGTATCCGAGTACGCGCCATAAACATCCACGTTATCTCCCTTTACACGGAAAGTACCCCGCTTAAACTCAGCCGTGGTGCGTGAATACAAGGCATCCACCAGCGAGTACAACAAGGTATTGCGGGAGATTTTCTGGCCCTTTTCCACCCGCACCACGCTCTGCATAATATCATAAGGGTTACCCGCACCATAGATGCACGACACCGAAGCCACCACGATGATATCTTTACGGCCTGAGAGGAGGGAAGAAGTGGTTTTGATCCGCAGCTTTTCTATTTCCTCGTTGATGTTGAGGTCTTTTTCAATGTATGTGTTAGTGGTGGGGATGTAGGCCTCGGGCTGGTAGTAATCGTAATAGGATACAAAATACTCCACCGCGTTTTCCGGGAAAAACTGTTTGAACTCGCCATACAGCTGCGCCACCAGCGTTTTATTATGGCTGATGATAAGCGTGGGCTTTTGTACCTGCTGTATAACGTTGGCAATGGTGAAGGTTTTACCGCTGCCGGTAACGCCCAAAAGGGTTTGGGAGCGGTCGCCGCGTTCAATGCCTTCACCCAGCTGGCGAATGGCGCCTGGCTGGTCGCCGGTGGGTATAAATTCTGAGGTGAGCTGAAAATTCAAGACTGCAAAAAATTAACTGGCAAAGATAAGGAATTTAGTGGGGAATAGTTGGCGTTGCCTGCGGTTTTGCCGGTGGTAAAACACTTACAATTCCCATCCTCTCCAATTCTTATCGTATTATTGCCCCATAAAACTAATCCATGCTGAAAAAGTGGACGCAACAGGTACGGCAATATCCTGCCGCGTATGGGGTGATCGCGCTGGCCATTATTACCCTGCTGGTGGCATTCCAGTTCAACTGGGCGTATAAAAATAACTTCTGGGCAGATATCAATACCCGTATAGTTGCTTCGGTTTTCATCGGGCTAGCACTCAGCCTGCTCTATGCCCGGCTCCTTATAGCTTTATTAAGCAGGCTTACAGGTTACGAAACAGGCATCCTCCATAAAAAAATCATCCTGTTGCAAGCCCCCCTGGCCTTGTTATGGATGGTTGCCGTGCAGCCCCATAATGTATCCCTTTGGTTTACCGTTGCTGGTGCTGGTTACCTGGGCGTATTATGGATGCTGTTTATCTATCCCGATGAAAACGCCATAAAACAAAATATCGCCGGTAACGCCCCATTCTTCCTGATGCTGGTGGCGGTGGCGGCATCATTGGGCGCACGAAAAGTGTTTATTCCCCAGCCGTCAATGGATACGGTTAACTGGGTAATTCCGTGGCTTAAATACATACAAAAATACGGTTTTGCTGCCTACGGCGATGCTTTTACCAATTACTCTCCCTTTTATACATACCTGCTGGGCATATTCTCGTGGCTGCCCCTTACCGACCTGGAAATTATCAAGTATATCTCAATAAGTTTTGATTTGATGTGCGCCTGGTACATCAGCCGTATGGTAAAGCTAAGGTATCCCGCCAGTCCGCTAATGCCCGCCCTTGCCTTCAGCGCATTTATGCTGCTGCCAACAGTACTGATCAACAGCAGCTACTGGGGGCAGTGCGATATAATTTATGTTGCTTTTTGCCTGGCATCCATGTATTACCTGATGCTGCCCGATACCCGCAAGAATAATCTGTGGGCGGTGGGTTTATATGCAGTTGCCCTAAGTGTAAAATTCCAGGCGCTGCTGTTTGCCCCTTTGCTGGCTATTGCATGGTTTAAAAGGGATATCAGGCTGACTGATTTTTTATTGATTCCGGGTGTTTACCTGGTGCTTGCTATCCCTTGCCTTATTGCAGGCCGCGGTTTTACGGATGTAATGCTGGTATACTTCAACATTGTAGACAAAAACCCGGTGTTGACGGCCAACTCCCCTAACATATACCAACTGGTGGACAAAAACTTTATGTTTAATAACGCCGGTGTACTGTTAGCATTTGCAGTACAGGCTATTATCATATTCACCTCGGCATGGAAGCTGAAAGCAAAAGCATGGAG
>DASPJH010000262.1:0-8200 GCA_035628715.1 Bacteroidia bacterium | reverse complement strand
ATTGCAACTGTTGATAACCAGGGTGTTGTTAAAAACACCTTTACATTTGATTTGAACGGCTTTGCTGCCGGCCTGTACATGGTGAAAATCGAATCAGAAGGTATGTCAACCGTGAAGAAGGTGAACCTGGTACGCTAAGATTCTTTTTTATTAACTGTTATATTAATTTCTCTAAGCCCCGCAAAATAATTGCGGGGCTTTTTTAATTAACGGAGTGCTGAATGCGGAAAAACGGTTGTGGGAGATTATAACCAGCCTGAAAAGCATTTCCAGTCTTCGTGTTTATTCTAAAAACACCAAAATCTGGCAGAACCTGATTTGAACAAAGAATTTCTATAATTTTTCACATCTTAAAAATCTCAGTTTAAACAATTGCTACTACCCTTTTACGACTGTTACACATACGTCAAACAGCTTTAGGCATGTAGTAATAGTAAAACCATCAGTTTTAATTAGCCCTTGGGGACTGTATACCAAAAACATTTATTATCGGCTCGGTCAAAAGCATCATTCACTCATTCAAACGGCTCATCCGCTCATTTAATTTGTCAATCGTCGAACTGGTAATTATATTTTCAGGGAATTAGCTCATTGATTTACAAATAACAACTCTACAAATCAATTATGAAAAAGATCCTTTTGTTTACTGTCGTTATCTTCAGTTGCTTTTCTGCCTTTTCACAAAAATGGCAGCGCGTAGGTATAAACGGCCTGGTATTTCCGGATGGTAAACCCGATACATTTGATGTCTCCGGATTTAAAGCTTTAAACGATACCACATTATTTTTATACGGCGAAAGAACATTTTTTGTATCCAGGGATGCAGGCGCCACATGGAAGAAGGTTTTAAATTATGATGTACACATTTACAACGTACATTTTTTTGATAAAGATACGGGGATTGCTAGCGGGGATTCAATTTTCCAGGGTTTTAACTGGGGAAATGGCTTATTGTTAAAAACAGTGGACGGCGGAAAAACCTGGAAAAAAATTTCTCATCCATCTATAGGCGGTGTGTCTACAGGGGAAATCAGTGCCATAAGTTTTAAAAACAGCGATGAATTTGCCATAGGAAGTAATACGGGTGTTGCTAAAACTACCGATGGGGGCAAAACCTGGATAACAACAAGACGGTCAATTTGGGGAGCTGCCCATAACGGTGTAAATTGTTATGGAGATTCTTTCATATTTGCCAGGGGATTTGGGTCTTCAGCAATAGGATTTTCCGAGGATAATGGAAAAACATGGCAGGATATTACCAACATATACGAAGATACAAACCAAACGTACCGGGCCACATTGTATTCGGTTTGGTTTGCGCCCGGAAACAGGTTGGGGTACATGCAAACCTCGTCTTGGATTTCTAGTACGTATCACACAAAAAACGGCGGTAAAACCTGGTTACCTCTAACTACGCCCGCGCCATATTATTTCCTCGACAGTGTTACGGGCTGGGCAGCAGGAGACAGTCTTCGTCGGTTCCAGATAGTTAATGATAGTGTTACCCGGTGGGATTTTGATAACACTGCTATTAACCAGTTTACCGATACAACAAGAAAATTGGGCACTTTATCAATGTTCTCGCCTGAAAAAGGGTTTATGCTTGTGCGTATTGCTGGTATTTTCCATGTATACCGCTTTGGCCCGGTAAGCACCGGCAGTAACAAAGTAACCGGTAAAGTGTATGCAGATAATAATAACAACAACCAGTTTGACCCTTTGGTAGATGTGCCGCTGCCAAATATAGTTGTAACAGTACCACAGTTATCATTGCTTACCACAGCTGATATGAACGGTAATTATACCTTCCACCTGGACTCAGGAAATTATACCCTTAAATTAATGCGGCCCACTGCTTACCAGGGTACAGTAGCTTTCGCCAGTCCTGTTACAGGAGAACTAAATATTAATGTTACCGGCTCATACCAAAACTTTCCCGGCAATGATTTTTTATGTAAGCCGCTGAAGCTAAAACCCAGAGTTTCTGTAAACGTTAGCACCGGGTCCCGCAGGCGCTGTTTTACAACAACAGGGGTAATAAGGTATGAAAACTTTTCGCTCGTGCCGGCCCACAATACTAAAATCAAATTGGTATTTCCTGAATTACTGAGGTTTGTAAGCGCTGATAAGAGTTATACCGTAGATGCCAATGGTGATTATATTTTTTCTTTAGGTACCCTGGATGCATTGGGTTCAGGCCAAATAAATTTTACAGACTCGGTAATATGCGGTGATGAAACTATACGCAACCTCACTGCCTGTGTTAAAGTATATATATATGCAGATAGCGTGGATTATGGCGGCGACACTGCTATATGGGACAAAAGTGAAATTATAGCCAATGCCCGCTGTATAAACGGCTGGATAAACTTTCAGCTTGTTAACACAACACCTTACCCAATGGCTGACAGTGCCGAGCTGCGGTACTTCAGCAATACAACGCTGAAGGATATAAAGAAGTATAAACTGGGGGCTAATGATACACTGAACCTTACTATTAAAGCCGATTTTAGAACCTGGCGGATAGAGGCTGATCAGCGGCCCGGGCACCCGTTATCACAATACGTCCAGGCTACGGTGGAAGGTTGCAGGGGGAATGGTAACGGAATAGTGAACACATTTATGGTAAACCGGTTACCCGTAAATGATTTCAGGCACAAGAAAAGCGTTTATTGCGAACTGATAACAGACAGCTACGACCCAAACGACAAAACCGTTTACCCACAGGGCCTAGGCGATAATAATTGCGTAAAACCCGGCACCCCGCTTACTTACCGCGTCCGTTTCCAGAATACGGGCAGCGCACCGGCAATAAGGGTAGTGGTAAAAGATACGCTTCCGGATGATTTAGACCTTTCTACCTTCTCATTTGGGGGAGCATCGCACAACTATACGTATAAACTTACCGGCAAGGGCAAGGCAGTGTTGGAAGTTACTTTTAACAACATATACCTGCCCGACAGCACTACAGATAAAAAAGGAAGCAACGGGTTTTTTGCCTATACAGTGCACCACAAGGCAGGTATTGCTGAAGACACACGGATTGATAACAAAGCCTATATTTATTTTGATTATAACAGCGCTGTAATTACCAATACCGCCAGTGTTACAATAAAAGACACCGTGCCAACACTTATTGAGCCTGTGAACCCTGAAACCAAACTGCCTTTTATTATCAAAGGTTATGCTAAGGATACAGTTTGCAAAGGCGACACCATTAGGATAACCATTATAGGCCAGGGCCCTTACAACTGGACTAAGCTGCGTGAAGGCGTTTCATTAGGTACCGGTCACGAACTGGAAATGATAGTGGATGCCACAACTACCTTTACCGGCTATACTGCCGACGGCTCTGCCAACTTTATGGTACTGGTGAAAGATTGTGTTAATTCAGGTCCGAATGCCATTGACGAAGTCGGGTCAGCCGGCATTGATATTTATCCCAACCCTTCATCCGATGGTATATTCACGATCACTGGCACAGAAGGGATAAAAACCATCCGGGTAATTGATATTACCGGTAGGGAAGCGGGCGCTGTTATGGATAATACTATACGGTTAATAAATTCAGCATCAGGTGTTTACTTTGTGGTGATAACTGATAGTGAAGGCAATACGTATTATAAAAAGTTAGTAAAAGAATAACCCATTGGTGTTAAAGTGTTAAGATGGGGCCGCAGCTAAAAGCTGCGGCTTTTTTATGCACAAATCAAAACTGTGGCTATCGTTGGCCGTTGCTTAGTGTATTCTCAACTTGACGTACAGTTCCAGAAAATAAAACTTCCGGGTTTTACATCCCCCAACACCCTTGTATATACTAAGTTCTTGGGAATGTGGATTAAAAAGTAAAAAAAATCTAAAACTTTTTACCTAAAATTTATACTTTGCAAATGAAAACTAACAGGAAAAATTATGATTATCCCTGATTTTATTATAGTTGACAATGATTCTCAGAGCGCTCTTTCAGCTAAAAGAATCATCAACATAACGTATCCCACAGCTGCGGTTTTGATATTTTCACGTTTGCAAAGCGTGGAGGAGTTTTTACAATCCAGCAGGACCAATTTGGTGATTTTTCTTAATGTGAATATGAATAACGGTGCCGGGTGGAAATTTTTGGAAAACATGCGCAAAATAGGACGCACCTTAAATAGCCGTATAAAGCTGTATCTTCTTTCAGAACCTTTAACTGAGGGAGAAAAAGACCGTGCCTGGGATAACCCGCTGGTACACAATTGTATAGAAAAGCCTCTTTCACACTGGAAAATTGCTACGCTGGAGATTGACGAAAGCGTGAAAACCCAGTGGTACACCTGATTATAACACACAAATCCACAACCTTTTATCTTAAAGCCAAAGGCACCATGTGCCGATGGCTTTTTCTTTTAAACAATAACACTGCACCGGTAATTACTCTTACCGGCAGTCACAATAGTGGACATGACAGGCCGTACCATTCATACTGAAACGGTGCCTGCCACAGCTGAAAAACTGGCTGTTAACCTTACCCATCTGCCCGGTGGCGTTTACATGGCAAGGATACAGAATGAACAAAACCAGGCTGTACTCCGCTTACAGTTACCAGGTAGTAAACCTGCTTTATAAATGATGAAACCCCGTAAGCTATTGCCTCCGGGGTTTTTTATTTTGACAGGCTGCACTTTTCAAAAGTCGTACCACCTACTTTTGCGGGCTATTATGAAAAAAACAATACAACGGCAGGTAAGGAAGGTGCGCTATATAGTATATAAAGAAACGTTGATTGATTACAGGGAACATATGTGGACCTTTATAGGCTCTTTTTTCGGGATAGGACTGATTGGCCTGCTAAACAGCAACTACTTTACATACACCGATACTATATTTTTAATAGGTTCTTTTGGCGCATCTTCAGTACTGGTATACGGAATAATTAATAGCCCGCTGGCCCAGCCCCGTAATTTACTGGGCGGACATGTAGTATCGGCATTGGTGGGTGTTACAATGCATAAATTAATTCCCGGCGAGCTGTGGCTATCTTCAGCATTGTCAGTATCTTTTTCCATTGTGGCTATGCAGGTTACCAAAACCCTGCATCCTCCGGGCGGAGCTACCGCATTAATTGCTAATATTGGTTCTGATAAAATTATATCGCTAGGTTATTTATATGTTTTAACTCCCGTACTCAGCGGGGCATTTATTCTTTTACTTAATGCAATTATTTTTAATAATATCACTTCGCACCGCAGTTACCCGATAAATAAAAAATGGTTTATGATATGGAAACGGTACAGGCGGGCAGCTGGTAATTAAGATGTAGTAATTAACCTGAGTTAGGTTAAGAAACATTGTATAGTTTAACTTATAGGCCGGCAATGACATGCGCAAGAATCATCCGCATGTTTTGTGTCTTTTAAAACTATTACTTATCAAGTTCATCTGAATAATAAATCAGCGTCTTCGTGTTAATCAACAAGTGAAATACGAAGACGGTGAGTTATGTGAACTGTATATGCTGGCGTATTACCAGAAACGGCTACTATTCCATCCAGCTCTTCCAGTAGCTGGGGTCTTCCATGGCTACGGCCTGCTCGGTAAGCATCAGCGGGTAAAAAGGGTCAATCATTACCGCCAGCTCACGGGTTTCCTTAGCACCAATGGATTTTTCCACAGTGCCGGGGTGCGGTCCGTGCGGAATACCTTTGGGGTGCAGGGTAATCATACCGCGTTCTACGTGTTTGCGGCTCATAAAGTCGCCGTCTACGTAGTACAGTATCTCGTCGCTGTCCACATTGCTATGGTTATACGGAGCAGGAACAGAGTTGGGGTGGTAATCGTACAGGCGGGGGCAAAAGGAACAAACAACAAAGTTGCGGCCCTCAAAAGTCTGGTGTACTGGCGGCGGCTGGTGCACACGGCCGGTAATAGGCTCAAAATCGTGGATTGAGAAGGCAAACGGGTATACGTAGCCGTCCCAGCCAATAGCGTCAAACGGGTGGGCAGCCATGGTATACGGCCATATCATGCCGCTTTTCTTTATCATCACCTTAAAGTCCCCTTTCTCATCGTGGGTTTCAAGGTTTTGAGGAAGTTTGATATCGCGCTCGCAGTAGGGACTGTGCTCCAGCAGCTGTCCAAATTCATTGCGGTAGCGTTTGGGCGGTTCAATCGGGCTGAAGGATTCTACGATGAACAGGCGGTTATCAGCCGTGTCAAACTCCAGCTGGTATATAATACCCCGGGGAATCACCAGGTAATCACCGTATTCAAAGTTAATGGTGCCGTATAAGGATTTCAGCCTGCCGGTGCCTTCGTGAATAAATATCATCTCGTCGGCATCGCTGTTCTTATAGTAATAATCGGTCATTGACTTTGACGGAGCAGCGCTCAGCACGTGCAGGTCGTTGTTTACCATCAGCGGCACCCTGCTCTTGATATAATCCTCTGTTGGAGGGGTTTTAAACGTAAGAAAACTTCGGTGCCGCATATTCTTCTCTACTGCTATTTTAGGCTCCACGCTAAAAGGTTCGCCAATATCTTTTACCATGGTAGGCGGGTAGCAGTGGTACACCAGCGAGTAAACGTTTGAAAATCCTTCGGTAGATACCAGTTGCTCAGCATACAGGTTGCCATCGGGTTTACGGAAAACGGTGTGGCGCTTATGGGGAATTTGTCCCAAACGATGATAAAACGGCATACCACAAAGATAACACAGATTGGGCGGCTTAAAAAAGCGATTAAAACAGTAAGAATTTTCAGCGTTTAATGACACAAAATCACAAAAGTCCTATTAATGAAAGAAGGAGTGGTGAATACAGGTTGCACATTATTGGGGAAGCTGCAACTAAAAAACTATTACTGACATGTAATTAACTACCTATAGTGATAAATGGTAAATGCTTTATCTTCGCCGCGCTTGGAAACACTGGATATTATCTGGAAAGGATTTGTTGCCGGCCTGGGCCTTAGCCTGGGATTGGGAACCGTATTTTTTGCCCTCATTCAAAACAGTATCAAACGCGGTTATAAAACCGGTTTTATAATCGCTTCGGGAGTGGTTGTTTCCGATGTTATTTTTGTCACTTTTGCCATGCTGGGCACCGGGTTGTTTTCAGAAGGCGATTTGCGCAGTACATGGGTACAGCTGGCTGCCGTATCGTTTTTGTTATTTTTGGGTATTTATACGGTATTACACGCAAAAAAAGCCATTGACCAATCAACTATAACAAAGCCCATATCATTTGGAAGCGCGGTATATTTTTTTGTAAAAGGATTTTTACTGAATATTTTAAACCCCGGAAACTTTTTTGCATGGACGGCAATTTGTGCGCTGACAACAGGTACCTGGGGATACTCTACCAACCAGAATATTTTATTTTTCAGTCTCTCACTGGTAGCCATATTTATTACCGAGTGCTGTATATCCGTTGGAGCTCATACGCTTAAAAAACGCCTGAATGAAAAAACCATGATATGGATTAATAAAATAAGCGGGTTTATTTATATACTGGTGGCTATAGCACTTATTGTGGCAATGTTTTTATGATTTTTCCGGTTGGTTATAAACGTTATCGGTTAATTTATATCTGTCAGGAGCTATAAATTGAAAAATTTCTTTACTAACATAAATCATTTAACTTGCCTGCAAACTAATTACCGACCCTAACCTATGAAAAAACTAATACTAGCCACTTTATTTCTTTTTGTTTTTGCCGGGCTGCACAGCCAGTGTATGCTATACCCCGTTACTATTGACGACCGCATTAATAGTTCGCCCGCTATAGTAGAAGGAACAGTGCTGAACAGCCAGAGCTACTGGAATGCAGCCGGGAATAATATTTATACCCTGCATGAAATTGAGGTGTATAAAATATTTAAATGGAGCCTGCCAACTGCTGCTCCCCAAAGAATTTATATGGTGACTGAAGGCGGAACGGTTGGACTGGTGAGGCAACGGGTTACATCGGTATTGGAACTGGAAACCGGTGAAACAGGGATATTTTTTTGCAATCCCTCTAAAATAGGCTTCAACATGGCTGACCTCCCAAAAAACATGGTTCGTTTTGAAAGCTACGCCGGGCCGCAGGGTTTTATACAGTTTGACGAGCAGCACGAGTTTGCCCTCGACCCGTTTGATAAGTATACTGTTAACCCTGAGTTGTATAACTATATTATTGATGGTGTGGGCGCCAAATTTAATGAGATAAAAGAATACACCCCC
>DASPJH010000261.1:0-2262 GCA_035628715.1 Bacteroidia bacterium | reverse complement strand
AATGGCTCGGCATATCCCGTACCTAACTGCACCGGAATGGGTTACGGCATATATGCCTACAACAGCTCGTTTGCGGTGCATAATAGCGGCACAGCTACCCGTGACAATACTACAAACTGTATTTCATATGACGGAGCCCCGACAGGGTTTGAATACTTCTCTTTTTCAATCTATTCGGAAGAAAGTGCCATTGCGCCTGCTATACGCTCAAAAACCACTATTGCAAATGCTAATATAAGCCATGCCACAAATGGGATTACTATTAAAGGAGGGGATGCCCATTTGATAACCAAATGTTCTGTGAAGGTAGACCAACAAAGAAGGGTGGATTTATTAGGCTACATTGGCTGTGGCACACCTAAGGGAGTTTTTTTAAAAGACGTAGGTTCATTTGTTGTAGACCATACTGTATTCGAAGCAGTATTTTCCAGTACCGGCGGATTCCTAAATCAGAATATGGACTTGTTGCATGTTGATAATGGGGGTGATAAACCCAACCGTATTACCGAGAACACCTTCCAAACCTCCGGTACCTATGCGCAACCAACAGCCGTAATAGGTATGCGCTTCAGCAATAACAACAGTAACATACAGCCCTGGTGCAACAATGCATTTAGCGGCACCTACACCACCTGTATATGGGTGGAGAGCGGGCCTATTAACCTTGAATGGCAACCCGCCGGGGGTTACAATATAGGAAACACCTATGCCGGAGGGTTATACCTGAATAACACTGCCGGGTCGGGAAACGAAATTAGTTACTATGAAGATATTTTATTCTTCCCTCCGGCGGGGAAGTTTTCCCCGGCAACCGGACCGGGCGCCTGGGATTTTGTTCAGACATTTAATGAAAACCCCTGCGATGATTTACAGTGCTGGTTTTGGTATCCATACAGCGTGAAGGAAGTGGATGCTGTTGAGTTTAACCTGTACCCCAACCCGCAAAATAAAAATGGTAGGGTAACTATAGATTTCCCGGATGAATTTACCGGGAGCATAACTATATACAATTTACTGGGCAGCGAGATACATAGCCGCAATGTAAAATACACGCAACGCGAGGAGCTAAATACCTTAGGACTGCAGCCCGGCATATATATGATAGTTTTCCAGGCTAAAAACGGCGCCAGGAAGTCCGGTCTGCTTTCCATTACAGAATAGCCGTGCTCCCTGTCATTCCCAACTTGTTTGGGAATCCGTTGTAAGTAATATGTTAAATAACAAATCATAAACACAAAAGTACCGGATGCAAATCCGGTACTTTTTATTTAACTTTGATACTACAATATCAAAATGGCCTTTCGCTTTTGCATAAAATATTGTCTTTTAATTGTGATTGTTTGGCTGGGTTTATTAAATATATCCAAAGCCCAGGAATACAATGTATGGATGTACAGTGGCATGGGCATGGATTTTAATACCGAACCGCCCACCTCATATAATTCAACCCTGGCTAATTGGAATACACAACAGGCTTCTGTTTCTGATGAAAAAGGAAACTTGTTGTTCTATACCGGTCAGGCATTTGAACTTCGAAAGTTTTCAATTTTAGACCGGAAGCAGAATATAATTTCCCCGGCTGAACCAGCATGGCATGGCTTCGCAGGGAATCGTTTCAACAATATCTTAATAAAGGCAAACGATTCCATTTACTATTTATTTCATATTGCACCATATGATAACCCGAAAGGACTGGGATTATTTTATACAAAAATTAACAGGAAATTAAACAATGGGTTAGGCGGGCTGGTGCCATTTGAAAAAGAAATTAATTTTTATCCGTTACCTTGTGTGGGCCTATCAGTCTGCATGAACGCAGACAGCAGTTGGTGGCTGGTGACAAGAAGTTACGACTCACTGTTATGTTTTAAAATAGATAAAACGGGTATTACTGGTCCCGTTTCAACATACGCGCGTGAAAACTTGTTTCCGGCATATTATGTTGCTCCCTTTGTTAATCCAGATGATTGCATCATGAGGTTTTCACACGACGGAACGTTTATGGTAAGTATGATAGACTTACCCGAAATTTTTTCTAAGACCACCTTCTTTCGACAAACTACTTTTCATACCTATTCATTTGATAAAATTTCGGGCAAGTTTTTTAGCCAATATCTTGTTGAACTTGACACGGCAAATATGGGTAGTGTACAGAGGTATCGTGATATTGTATTTTCTCCCAACGATTCCCTTTTTTATGTCTCTTATTCTAACAAAAAAAACAGAGACTTACTGGTTCAGTTTGAGCGGTTTAACACGGAT
>DASPJH010000260.1:0-3879 GCA_035628715.1 Bacteroidia bacterium | reverse complement strand
CCTTTTTTGTTTTCCTGCTGTTTGCGCTCCTCCCTGTAGTAATCCTCGGGTGAATCTGCAGGATATTCGTTCCTTACATCGGGCAGGTTATTTTCCAGCGCCGCTTTAAAAATTTCGTAGGTAACGCCATATTGGCTGAGTACCTGGGATGCCACATTGTCTTCATCCCGCAAAACTGACAGTAAAAGATGTTCAGTGCCTATCACGTCAGCCTTAAATATTTTGGCCTCCAGGTAGGTTATCTTCAGCGCCTTTTCGGCCTGTTTGGTCAGGGGGATATTGTTCAGGTTGGCAGTAGTACCGGTAGCAGTACCTCTAATGTTGTCTTCTACCGATTTTTTGAGGCGAATCATATCCACGTCAAGCAAGCGCAGGGCCTGCAGGGCCTTGCCTTCGCCTTCGCGGATAATGCCGAGCAAAAGGTGCTCGGTGCCTATGTAGTCATGCCCCAGGCGTATAGCTTCTTCACGGCTGTACTGTATCACTTCTTTTACCCTGGGTGAGAATTTGGCTTCCATTTAATGTGTATCCTTTCTAAAAACAGGTGTTTGGATAATAAGTTAACAAATATAATTCCATTTTAACCGTACCGGCCCACTATACTTAATCAACATGATAACGCTTTTGCCCCTTGTGTTGTATACAATAATAAACAAAAAAATCCTCTTTTTTAAAGTATAGACAGCCGAAGATGGTGAAATGTTACAAATTGAGTTTAGAGTTTAGAGTCGGCGCGGTTCCACAACTCTCAACTACTGCTTTCCGGTCATATCTCAATCTATTCGTAAGAACTTGTTATACAGAGTATTAAATCGGATTCGAATTACAAAACCTTATTGGAATTATAGGAATTTATTTCCTGTCCTTATTACGGCAACTTTTGCCAGACAGAAATAACCCTGAACACTAAACACTAAACTCTGAACTACAAGGCAATTTCCTCTTTCTTTCCCAAAAACTTAGGCTGTTTGTTCAGTATATATACATCCAGGGCTGCCTTTACCCGGGCAAAATATTCACGGATGCGGGTACGCAGGCCATAGTGCTGGTTAACATCCGTGGCATTATAACCGGCTACTTCCAATCCGTAGTGCCTTGCCAGGAATACCGCCCGCTCGTTATGAAAATTCTGTGAAATAATAGTGAACTTAGATTGCCCGAATACTTTCCAGCACCGTATAACGGAGTCCAGCGTACGGAAACCGGCATAATCCAGCGTAATGCAGCTATCAGGCACCCCGGCGGCTATTAGGGCCTGCCGCATGTCTTCCGGCTCGTCGTATCCTTTTACATGGTTATCGCCGCTAACCAGTATATGTTTAATCTTTCCGGCTTTAAAAAGTGCAGCGGCAGCTTCTATTCTATATTTAAAGTATAAGTTGATCTGCCCGTTTTGCTGGTTTTTAACAGTGCCTAATAATAAACCCACGTTGGTGGCAGGTATGCTGTCGGTATGGGTATAAATATTTCCTGCGGAGTGCTGTTTAACATGCCGGTTGGCCCAAAGCAGGGCGGCTATGCTGATAACTAATCCTGTCAGTCCAATTATAAATAACCGTTTTAAGGTGCGTTTCACGAGGGAGCAATTTAGGGGGAATAAAGTTAGTATATATGCTTGTGTTCGACAATATCACTCTCTGAGTAGCGGGCGGATGAGATAGCATTTATCTTAATACTGTAAATCGTATGCACCATATATATGAATACAGATTACAAAAACAGTCTCTTTTATAATTCTAATACTACAACTTTTAAAATGCCAGGATACAAAGGAGCCAACCAACAAAAGCCGAGAAACTGTTATGGCAGGTTTTAAGAAATCGTCAATTCCAGGGACTTAAATTCAGGCGTCAGCATCCAATTGGACCATACATTGCTGATTTTTATTGTGCAGAGATAAAGTTGGTAGTTGAAGTAGATGGCAGTATTCATGATTTGCCTGACCAAAAAAAGTATGATGCTGTAAGAACCGAATTTATGAGCGACGAACAAATAAACGTTTTAAGATTTACTAATAGTGAAATTATAGATAATCTGAGGCAGGTATTAGTAAAATTAGAAGAGTTTAAATATTTGTTCAATTCTGATTTTTAGGTTCCCTCATCCCTGCCTGGCAGCAATTTCTCCCCTTGCCAGTAAATCCCTTCTCCACGTGGAGAAGGGCGACGTTCTACTATGGTAAGAAGGCTGGTAACCGGGGATGAGGGAGCCAGTGCCTGTTTTTCATGATACCAACAATCACAGCCCTTTCAACTCATTTTTAGTACTTTGGCACAAGAAGTGTATTCAATATTATACATTCCTAACGCGGAATGGAAAGGAGATAAATATTATGAAAAAAATTTACTTACTAAGCCTTCTGATTTTCGCTGTTATCTGCAGCGATGCCCAATGGAAACCTACCCGCCAGTATTACCAGCGCCAGAGAAACCAGGTAATTACAACTACCACCAGCACTGTCAACTCAACCACTTCAGCCATGCATATAACCATGCCGGCAGTAAATAATTACACTATTAATGTTGGTGGTTATACTATGACCTTTTATGGCAGCCAGTTCTTTTTTGAAAATATAACTCCCGGTTTGGTGCAAATGACCATTACTTATACCGTGGCAGGGAATAACGGCACTACTGTTTATACCACTTATAACGGAGCCATTAATTTTGAAACTAATACCCGCATTTTTGCCACTGTTGATAATGGGGGTATATTACGTGTTACACAGCGTGAAATAATGGTAGTGCCGGTGACTGTGCCCCAGCAGCCTGCTGTGCCCCAGCCCGGGCAGCCCGGTTATGTGCCACCGGCTCCCGTTCAGCCTACAGTGATATTTGCCACCCAGCAGCAGTTGGAGAACCTTATACAACGCCTTAAAAATATATCGTTTGATAAAAGCAAGGTGCAAACCGCTAAAAACTCTATAAAAGCAACCAATTACAGCGCTGCACAAATAAAAACCATACTGGAAACTTTTGACTTTGATAACTATAAATTGGAAGTAGCTAAATATGCTTATGATTATAGCCTGGACAGAGGCAACTTTTTTGTAGTGGGAGATGCTTTTAATTACAAGAGTTACGCTGATGACCTTGAAAATTATATAGCAACAAAATAATGAATTATTCGTGTTTTTAGTAGTAGAAGGTGTATTTGCCCGGCCCGTTAAGGCCGGGTTTTTTATGCGTCTACCCTGCCTAATTTACTGTTATAATAGCTATAGCCAAAATAAATCACCAACCCTATAGCCAGCCATATTACAAACCGCAGCCAGTTGGTAGCGCCCAGTTCGGTCATAAGGTACAGGTTGAGCAATAATCCAAGTACCGGTATTAACGAAAGTGATTTTATAATAGTACGATAAGCCAGGTAAATACAGGTTATAATATATATTACCATGGGTATGCGGGCAAACAATTGACTTTGCACGGAAATAGTTTCACCGTCCACAATTTTTTCAACGGGCATACTGAAAAAATCAATAACAGCTGCATGGTTATAAATATACAGCAATATGCTTACGGTAACGAGGAAAAGGGGAAGCCAGAATTTCCCATTCACATACGGAACCCTATACCGGCTTGAATCGGTTTTTTCCTGCTGATCCAATTGCAATACACCGGCGCATACCAGCACAAAGGCAAACAGGGTACCCACGCTGGTAAGGTCGGTAACGGAGCCAATATCCAGGAATAAAGAAGGCACCGCCACCACAATTCCGGTAATAATGGTTGCAAAGGCGGGCGTTTTATATTTTGGGTGGATTTTCCCGAATTTAGCAGGCAACAGCCCGTCGCGGCTCATGCTCATCCAAATACGGGGCTGGCCCATTTGGTAAACCAGCAATACGCCTGCAATGGCAATTACTCCGCTGATACC
>DASPJH010000259.1:0-5151 GCA_035628715.1 Bacteroidia bacterium | reverse complement strand
GGGTACCATTTAATCCGCAATCCCTGGCCGTCAAACTACCAGCATTCCACCACTATCAGCAACCTGGTGGCCAATACCGTTTATGTTTATGAGGGGCTCACCGTCAGGTATTACAACGGCACGGTAGGCACACTGGCCAATGGTATAGTGCCGCCTTTTCACAGCATGTTGTGTGAAGTAAGTACAAATGGCACTACCCTTACGTTACCGGCTGCCAACCGCACCACTGGCAATAATGCCAATTATTTTAATAAATCGGGGGTAATAAATCATGTTGCCATTAAGGTAACCAACCCTGACGGAATTTGGGATGAGGCCCATGTGTATGCAGATGTTCAGGCACAAAACAACAAAGATTTTTGGGATGCCGGCAAAATTTTGAACAGCAGTGAGGCCCCCAGCATTTATACACTTGTGAACGGCGGAAAAACAGCCATTAATGTACTGAATAACATTCCCCCGGCCGGACTAACCGTACCGGTAAATTTCTCCTCGTCGAGGGAAGGCTTGCACACCATTACATTTTCCACGGGCAACGTGGACGCCGATATTGAATTGTTCCTGGAAGACCTTGAAACAGGAACAATGCATACCGTATCAGCCGGTGCTTATATATTTAATCATAGTAAAATCAACGGAAGTGAACGGTTTGTTTTACATTACCGCAAGATTTCTTCGTCCGTTTCGGTTCAACCTGTTACTGAAAAAAACCAGACCTATGTTTATTTCACAGATGAAAAACTGATTATTAATGCTACAACATTAAATAATCAGTCAATTGAAATATTCGACCTTTTAGGAAGAACATTTTATAAAGGTCGCCTGACTGGTAACAGCCAGGAAATTTTGCTGGGCAGCGACGCGCCCAGGTGTTTACTTGTTAGGGTAACTGATGGAGTAAGTACTGAGACCTTTAAAGCAATAAGGTAATTTCTTCCATCATTTCAGCACCGAATTTGAAAACCGGCCGGGAATGCCTTGCGTTATACTCAAGGTCCTGGCCGGGTAAATTTTCTGTTACCGCTGGCATAAGCTAAACCAGTTGCCTGAGTTATCCTTGAATACTACTTCGTAAGCAGCATAAGGCTGTGGCTTGGGTTCTCCGTAAAATACCACGCCTTTGCCTTTCAGTTCCTCGTAAGTGGCCAGGCAATCGGGCGTTTCAAAAACACCCATACCCAATTTGCCCGATGCAACCAGTTCCTTCAGCTTGGTGGCAGAAGCGTCGTCAAACATCATCCCGGGAGTGATGGCTGAAAGAATAAACTCCAGTTCAGGTTGTTCTTTAGGGCCTACGGTCAGCCAGCGGTAATCGCCCATACGGACATCGGTGCGTACCTCAAAGCCCAGTTTGCCGGTATAAAAATCAAGGGCTTCGTCCTGGTTCAGAACGTAAATGGTAGCGTGTGAAAGTCTTGTAATCATTGCGTTGAAATTATTTTATGCAAAAGTAGTTGCGCCTGCAAAGTCAGTTGTATTCAATGTTGCTATTTTAAAAACGCCTTGGTAATCAATATGCTCTTCTAAGCATATCCGCATAGGCATCAGGCAATACGCTGTTTTCAACTGCCCTGGCCGCGGTTTCAATATCGTATCCAGCCCTTATAAATTCAACCTTTACAGACTCTTTATCATAAATGCTGCTGTTCTCATTCAGTGTTAGCATAACATAACAGGCGCGGGGGTCTCCGTCTTTAGGTTTACCTGCCGAACCTAAATTTATTGCATGACGGTAAGCTGTTTTTCCTTCTTTGGTGTAAGCAAATACCCGGTGATAGGGCTTGTGGGTGTGGCCCACACATAGTATGTCAGCATTGGCATCTTCCATAATCCGCAGCATACTTTTTTCTTCGCGGTCTTCAAACAGGTACTCGTTTATCTTGCGCGGGCTGCCGTGTGCCAGCAATATATTTAAGGGTGTACCATCCAGTTGGTATTCCAGCCGGATATGAGCTGGCAATGTCCGTAAATACTGCCGTTCATCATTACCCACCAATTGGTTGCTCAATGCAATGGAAACCGCTCCCATGGCTTTGTCTTCTTCAGTTTTGTAAGCACAGCCGCAATCGTCAGAGTTTCTGCCCACACCAAAATCGTAGTTCCCGGCAATGGTGGGTATGCCCCGCCTGCGTATCTCATTTATCACTTCATTGGGCCATGTATTATAGCCTACTAAGTCGCCCAGGCAGTATACAGCATCGGGCTTTTGGGCTTCCATATCAGCAAATACCGCTTCCAGTGCAGGTAAATTGGCATGTATATCAGAGAAAAGGGCAATTTTCATTCGTTGTTCTTGTATAAAAGTTTGTGAAAAAGCAGGCCCAGCAAGGCGCCCGTTAAAGGGGCGAGTATGTATATCCACAGGTGTTCCGTATGGCCTGAAACCACTGCAGGGCTAATAGAGCGGATGGGGTTCATGGATGCGCCGCAAATGGGCCCTGCAAACAATGCTTCCAGTCCTACTACGCCGCCAATGGCAATGGCAGCCGTAATGCCTTTTTCTTTCGCCCCGGTGGATACATTAAAAATAACCATTACCAGTATCAGCGTAAGTATAACTTCCAATATAAACGATTGTAGCTCGCTGCCTGCGGGTAATGTACCCCCTAAAAACTCATTACTGGGAAAGAGCAGTTTAAGCAGCGCACTGGCCGCAAACGCCCCTGTAGCCTGTGCCAGTATAAAAGGCAGCACTTCTGCTTTGGGAAACTGTTTGTTTACAGCAAAGACCAGCGTTACAGCAGGGTTTAAATGCGCGCCTGAAATGTCGCCCAGGGCAAAAATCATTGCGGCAACAATTAACCCGAAGGTAAGGGCGATACCCGGATGGGTAACCGCCCCGCCAGCCTCCTGGTTAATAATTATGGCGCCCGTGCCGCAAAACACAAGGGCAAAGGTGCCAATAGCCTCTGAAAGGTATTTACGGTAATTCATAGTTAGCAGCATCCGCTACCGGGTGTGCAACATGCATCTTTTTTAGCAAAAACGGTAATGCTGTAAATACCTGTGCCTGAATTTTTAAAGGCAGCTATTTCCTCATCCGTGATATACTCTTTCAGTATCTCGTCAGGTATGGTAATGGCCTTTTCTTTTTGCAGGGTAATATTGGTAAAACCGGTTTGTTTTATCAAATCAAGGTATTCATCTTTCTGGATGGCACCCGATACACAGCCGGCATACATTTCTGCAGCATCCTTCAGCTTGCCGGGCAATTCGCCCACCAGCACCACATCTGATATGCTGAAGTGTCCGCCGGCTTTCAGCACGCGCTGTATTTCTTTAAACACGTTGGCTTTATTGGGCACCAGGTTGAGTACGCAGTTGCTCACCACCACATCGGCCAGGCCAGCGGTTACGGGCATTTTCTCAATATCGCCCTGGCGGAACTCTACGTTGTGGAAACCCAGTTTCTCAGCGTTGGCGCGTGCTTTGGCAATCATCGCCCCGGTAAAATCAATACCTATTACTTTGCCTTCGGGGCCGGTTTCGTGGCGGGCAATAAAACAGTCGTTTCCAGCCCCGCTTCCCAGATCAATTACTACATCGCCGGGTTTAATATGGGCAAACTGCGTGGGCAGGCCGCAACCTAAGCCGAGGTCAGCATCCGGGTTGTAACCTTCCAGTTGCTGGTAATCGTCGGCCATAATGCTGTAAACGCTGTCGCAACAGCCGGTTGCACCGCAGCACGAGGCGGCGTTGGTGTCTTTATCCTGTAAAGCAATCTCGCTGTATTTTTGCTTTACCATTTCTTTGATGGAGTTATCTGTATTCATTGTTGTTGGTTTTTAAATCGTAATATTTCGATGGATTTAGGCAAAAAATTTTAACTAGCAGCACTTAATCTTTGAGGCCTTGTATGCCTCAAAAATTTCATCAAAGTAGTTTCGGGCGGTTTCCAGCTCCTTATCGTCAATACAGTAGCAAACCCTGGCACCTTCTATATCTCCTTTAATAAGCCCGGCTTCCTTCAGCTCCTTTAAATGTTGTGATACCGTGCTTTGCGATAACGGCAGTTCGTCAACTATATCACCGCACACACAGGCCTGTTTGTTAATCAGCAACCGCAATATGGCTACCCTTGCAGGATGCGCAAGGGCCTTGGCATACTTGGCCACCTTGTTATCTTTTACCGTAAATTCTTCTGTTTTAGAGATTCCCATGGGGTGTTAAAAATAACATCGCAATATTACGATGATAAATTTTAAAAACAATCCTTTTACTCATTTTTTATTCACCGTCTTCCTCCCCCAGTACCATCCGGCTTAAAAAACAAAAGGGTATCATCTGCGCCGGTTTCGTCTCCCCAATCAGCTTCCTTTCCAGCTCCTGCCTGCGGTACCCGGCAGGAGTAAGCCCCGTATGCTGCCTGAATTTGCTGGTAAACGTCTGCCTGCTTTCAAAGCCCACCCGCAGGCATACTTCATAAATGCTCAGCTTGCCTGCTTTCAGCATTTCTTTGGCCTTGTCCATGCGCTTCTGGCCCAGGTACTGATGCGGGGTTTTGTTATAGGTCTTTTTAAAAGCGCGGATAAAATGGAATTTAGACACACAGGCCTCTGCTGATAAGGTATCCAGGTCAATTGTTTGCGCAAAGTTCCTGTCGATAAACAGCTTGGTTTTAACAATGCGCTTATGCAGTTCCATTCAAGTGCAAAATAAGAGAAATAACAGAAACCGTTTTTTTATAACAAGGAATAACATTCCACCCCTGCCCCCGCCAGCGGGGGACATCGAACGTTGTCCGATTACCAGGAATTGATAACTGTGCCACTTAGCAATATGGCTTTTCGGCTGTGAAATAGGGCACAGCGTGCAATTTCCCCCCTGGCGGGGGTGCAGGGGGTGGAGTAGTACTATTACCACGTATCCATAAAATTTCAAAAAACAATTTGCGTAACCGAACGGTTACTAATATATTTGTAACCGAACAGTTACAAATGAGAAGAGATGTTTTCCAGGCCATAGCCGACCCCACCCGCAGGGAGATTATCACCCTGCTGGCGGGAAATACTATGAACCTGAATACCGTGGCAGATAAGTTTGATATTAGCCGGCCTGCCATTTCAAAGCATATTAAAATACTGACACAATGCGGGCTGGTGGTTGTTAAAAAAGAAGGCCGGGAGCGCTATTGCCGGGCCGACCTGGAAA
>DASPJH010000258.1:0-4298 GCA_035628715.1 Bacteroidia bacterium | reverse complement strand
GTAATAAATAGCCAGGAGGTATTAAAATAAATAATAGTATGAAATGGGCATATTCAATAAAAAATAAAATTACTATTTCAGTACTGCTGCTTTTTGTACTGGGAATGGTTTTTGTAAATAACAGGAGCGAAAGAAACAGCGCCGAGCAACTGGATATTCTTATACACTCTATCTATTCAGACAGGCTGATGGTAGAGAATTATATTTATGAATTATCAGAAAACATGCACGCTATTATTGAGCTGACCAGCCAGGAAGATATTAGCGAAGCGGTTAAAGGCTCAAGGGTGAATGCTGCGGTGCATAAAATGAAACTGCTGAATGCCAGTTACAGTAAAACTGTATTTACCCCCAAAGAAGATACAGTGTTTATGGCATTTACCGGTATGTGCCACAGCATTTATTTACACTCTTTAAAGCACGAATTTAATGACTGCAGTAAAATAGCCGGTGAATCGCTTGCTTTGCTGGATACCCTTTCGGCTATACAGGTATCAGAGGCAAAGGCCATTATGTCAAAAACCACCAATATATTTGATACCGGAAAGGCCTATTCGCAATTTGAAATGGTGTTGCTGGTTATCATAGCGTTAATTATCCAGGCATTAATACTGGCATCGCCGCGCTTAATCAAATCTACCCTGAATCAAAAGCAGCATTTGAACTGAATCCGCTTATTGACGTTTAAACGGCGGCAACAATGGCAGCGCTTAGCAGGACACTAAAATTGTAAACTGAGCGCAACCAGCAATACCCATTGAAGGATCATCATGCCATCCACCGCTACATCATAAAACCACCAGGGATAAGCAGTAAGCTTTTGCGTATTAAAAAAAGCCAATACGCCGAAAGTAACCGTATAAGCATACTTTACAGACGAGGGCACAGGCATAAACCACACGGGTATGATAGCCACAATACAAACGGCCAGCATCAGCATTTGGGTGTGGCCAATGCCCAGCATTACCGGCCAGGTACGGATGCCGTTCTGCTTATCGCTGTCGTAGTCTCGTATGTCAAACATAACACATAATACGAGCATGAAAACAAATTGCAGGGCAAGCAGAAAGTCGCCAGTTAAGCTAAGGTGATTTTTGAAGCACGACATTTCATGAGGACTGTCTTTTGCTACAATATAGGCCCCCATGTACCACCACACAAGGGTAAGGATAATGGGTTTCAAGCCACCTATTTCCCTTAATGCGTACCGCTTACCTTTCCAGGGTATTACCGGCAGCATATATAATACCGATATTATGGCTATTACAACACCCTTTTGCACCAATAACCACACGATGGAAGGATGCAGGAATACAGCCACCAGCAGTCCCAGTAAGGCCGCCCCACCGGTTGCATACAAGCGGGTTATCCGTTCTTCAATCCATACCTGGCGGGGATTATATGACCGTTTGGTTTTTTTAATCAGCCCGAAATACAGGAAAGGGACAATATAAAGCAGGTAGCTGCCGAGCGCCAGTATTACGGCAAACGGCTGAACAGAGTACTCGCCATGAAAGAGAATAAATGATGACTGGACGTAACTAAACACGCAAAGGGCTATCCATATCCTGCCGTAAATCCATACGTTGGCAATGTGCTGGAAGAAGCGGTATATGGGGTTTTGTTTTTCCACCGGCGAGCGGTTATTATTTACTGAAGGATAACACAGGGATAAAGCTGGGTTTAAACCTATGTATCAATTTCGCAAATTATCTTAAAAATGGCAAAAAGACCCTTAGATATTTGCGTAGTGTCTGATGTTCACCTGGGCACCTACGGCTGTCACGCAAAAGAGCTGAACAAATACCTCAAAAAAATCAACCCGAAAATTCTGATTCTTAATGGTGATATCATTGATATCTGGCAGTTTAGCAAACGTTACTGGCCTGAATCTCACATGAAGGTTGTTCAGCGGCTGGTAAAAATGATCAACAACGGCACGCAGGTGCATTACCTTACCGGCAACCACGACGAAATGCTGCGGCGGTTTGCCAATTTTGAGCTGAATAATTTTAAAATTGACAACAAGCTGGTGCTGGAAATGGACGGGAAAAAATGTGGTTTTTTCACGGCGATGTGTTTGATATTACCATGAAACACAGCAAATGGCTGGCTAAGCTGGGCGGCTGGGGATATGATTTGCTGATACTGCTAAACCGTTTGGTTAATTTTATTTCGGTGAATATTTTGCGCAGGGGTAAAATATCCCTTTCAAAAAAAATTAAAAGCGGGGTAAAACAAGCCATTAAATTTGTTGACGATTTTGAGCAAACCGCCGTGGAAATAGCCATTGATAACGGGTACGATTATGTAGCCTGCGGACATATTCACCAGCCGGTGATTAAGGAAGTTATTACTGCCAAAGGAAAAGTCACCTACCTGAACAGTGGCGACTGGGTGGAAAACCTCACCGCCCTTGAATACGTTGACGGTGACTGGAAGATTTTTAGCTTTCTGACCGATATGGGTTATGATAAAAAATCGGACCCGATGGATATGGATGAGGTGGATGCAATTATGACCCCGAAAATTGAGCACATATATGAAGATATTGTACGCCATACAGGGAACGGGTAACGGGCACGTAAGCCGGGCAAGGGAAATTATACCCCACCTTGCGGGACATGGCGAACTGGATGTGCTGATTAGCGGTACACGTAGCGAGGTAAATGTAAACTACCCGGTAAAATACCACCTGCACGGCTGGAGCTTTACCTTTGGCAAAAAAGGCGGAATTGATATGTGGGACAGCTGGAAAAACATGCGCACCTTTAGGCTATTAAAAGATGTGTGGAATTTTCCGGTTAATAACTACGATTTAATAATTAACGATTTTGAGCCGGTAACGGCCTGGGCCTGCAAATTACGCGGCAAAAAATGTGTAGCCATGAGCCACCAGGCGGCCTACCTGTCACCCAAAACCCCGCGTCCGGATAAAAAAAATCTTTTTGTAGAATGGGTTTTCAGGAATTATTCTCCCGCACAGGAAAAAATAGGTTTCCATTTTGAGCGGTACGATGATTTTATACGCACCCCGGTAATACGGTCAGAAGTCCGCCGCCTGGAACCGAAAAACCTGGGACATGTAACGGTATATCTTCCCGCCCATGATGATAAACTCCTGGTGCCGTATTTTACAAAAATAAAAGGGGTGAAATTTGAGGTATTCAGCAAGCATACCAAAGAGGCTTACCGGGTGGATAACACCTTTGTATACCCAATTACCAGCGATGCTTATACCAAAAGCCTGGAGGGCTGCACGGGACTGATAACCGCGGGCGGATTTGAAGCCCCCACGGAAGCTATTTTCCTGAATAAAAAGGTAATGGTGGTACCCATGATTGGCCAGTATGAGCAGCAATGTAACGCCGTGGGTGCCAAACGTGCCGGCTGTACCGTTATACCGGAAATCAACGAAAATTTACTTAACCACTTAAACAGCTGGATTGAATATGCGCCTTCCATTTATATTAACTACCCCGACGAAACCGCCGAAATTATTGGCAACCTGGTGGCAAGGCATAAGAGGGTGAGGGAGGTGTAGCTTAATTAGCTAATCAGATTAATTAGATAATGGTGGTTTTCGCAGTCATTACACATTTTAAATTGACATATTAGCACATTGACTAATTGGCATATTATTCAATAACGTTATCTTGCCACCCAAATGCAGGGCATATTAGCGCAGGTACAACACAAAACCGCAAAGGGAATTAAGCAGTTAGCAGTGCTTATTGACCCGGATTTTGAGCAGGGACTTTCCAAAACCGTAGATATTTGCAACCGCACACAGGTGGATTACATTTTTGTGGGCGGAAGCCTGATCACACAAGGTAATACCGACCGTTGCGTGGAGGCTATCAAACAAATGACGGATATTCCCGTATTGTTATTTCCCGGCAGCACTATGCAACTGACTGAAAAAGCCGATGCGCTGCTGCTATTATCTCTGATCTCTGGCCGCAACCCCGATTTACTGATAGGCAAGCACGTGGAAAGCGCGCCGTTTATTAAAAAATCAGGCTTGGAGGTTATACCTACCGGTTATATGCTGGTAGACGGTGGTAAAATTACCAGCGTGCAGTACATCAGCAATACGTTGCCTATTCCTGCCGACAAACCCGATATTGCTATGGCTACGGCCCTTGCCGGTGAATTGTTAGGCCTGCAATTAATTTATATGGATGCTGGCAGCGGTGCAGCCACGCCGATTAACGAGGAAATCATCAGCCGGGTTAAAAAGCACGTAAGCATCCCTGTGATTGTAGGGGGTGGCATACGCAGTACCAAACAGGCCG
>DASPJH010000257.1:0-2820 GCA_035628715.1 Bacteroidia bacterium | reverse complement strand
TTTTTGATGAATACAAAGAAGATTTCGGAAAGTCTATCATATGCGGATACGCACGTATCGATGGTTGGGCTGTAGGCATTGTTGCTAACCAGCGAAAGGTGGTCAAAAGCAAAAAAGGCGAAATGCAATTTGGTGGTGTTATTTACAGCGACAGTGCCGATAAAGCCGCGCGTTTCATTATGAACTGCAACCAGAAAAATATTCCCCTTGTATTTCTGCAGGACGTAACCGGTTTTATGGTTGGATCGCGCAGTGAGCATGGCGGCATTATTAAAGACGGTGCAAAAATGGTGAATGCCATGGCCAACTCAGTCGTCCCAAAATTTACGGTGGTGATGGGTAACTCATACGGTGCCGGAAATTATGCCATGTGTGGTAAAGCCTACGATCCGCGTTTAATTGTTGGATGGCCCACTGCAGAAATTGCTGTGATGGGAGGGGAGCAGGCGGCCAAAACCCTATTGCAGATACAAACGGCCACCCAAAAGGCAAAAGGCGAGGTAATTACCCCCGAAGCTGAAAAAGAATTGCTGGATAAAATAACCGCCCGTTATGAAAGCCAGACAACCCCTTATTACGCAGCGGCACGCCTGTGGGTAGATAATATCATTAACCCGCTGGATACCCGCCAGCATATATCCATGAGTATTGAAGCGGCCAACCACAACCCGGTTTTCAAGCCGTTTAACCCGGGAATTATACAAACCTGATGCAGCCCAAGTATCCATACCTGATAATTGAGGGGAATATTGGCGCAGGTAAAACCACGCTGGCCAAACGGCTGGCGGCGGATATGGGCAGCAGGCTGATTTTGGAACAATTTGAGGATAATTCTTTTCTTCCTAAATTTTATAACGACCCGAAACGGTTTGCTTTTCCGCTGGAGTTGAGCTTCCTGGCGTCGCGGTTTACCCAGCTGAAAGAAATTATCGGCACCCACAGCGGAATGTTTGAGTCGGCCTCGATAATTGCGGATTACAGCTTTTTTAAAAACCTGGTGTTTTCACGGATAACGCTGGAAGACGATGAATTTACCCTGTTTTATAAATTGTATGAGATAATAAACCCGCAGTTGCCCAAAGGGGATTTAATTGTATACGTGCACCAGCCGGTAAACCGCCTGGTGGTTAATATAAACAAGCGGGGAAGGAGCTATGAGCAGGATATACAATCTGCCTACCTTGAAAAAATTGAAGCCGGTTATTTTGAGTTTTTCCGCCAGATGCCGAAACAAAAGGTACTGGTGATTGACGCGAAAACCCTCGACTTTGCCAGCAATGAAGAGGATTACCAAAAGATAAAACATATTATTTTTGACCAGGAACACCCGGAAGGAATTTCGCGTCCCGTTTTATAATTATGACTGCCCTGATTGAGCTGCACTACCTGCCCTGCATAGAGTATATGCATACGCTAAATACTCATGCCAAAATATTGTTTGAAGGGCACGAGTATTTTGTAAAACAAACCTGGCGCAACCGCAGCAGGATATACGGCGCCAACGGTGCACAGGATTTAATTCTCCCGGTAAAAAATAAATCGGCAAAAATACCGGCAAAGGATATTGAAATCGCCTACTACGAAAACTGGCAGCACAACCACTGGATGTCGGTGCACTCGGGCTACCGGTCGTCGCCTTATTATGATTATTACGAAGAAGAGATAAAGGGGTTATTTTTTAAGCAGGAAAAGTACCTGTTTGATTATAACCTGCTGTGGCTGGAATGGATAACCAAAACACTAAAAATTAGTATTGATTATTTATTAACGGAAGAATACCGGCCAGCGGCTGAACCGGGTATTGCTGATTTACGCAATACCATCAGCCCTAAAAAGCCCACGGTATTTTCGCACCCCAATTACCACCAGGTGTTTGAAGATAAGCACGGATTTATCCCCAACCTGAGCGTGCTGGACTGGATCTTTAATGATTTAAGTGGAGCCAGAAATTATTTAAGTAAAAGATAATTATAGCTTACGCTTCCTCGTAAACCCCCATGTGCGAAAATTTATCAATCCGTGAATTGATTAATTCTTCGGGAGTATGGCTGCTAAGGTCTTTCAGTATCTTTTTCAGCTCGGCCTTCAGGGTTTTATACATTGCCTGGGTGTCGTTGTGAGCGCCGCCCAAAGGTTCCTTAATGATGCCGTCAATCAGTCCCTGGCCCAGCATATCGGTAGCGGTGAGTTTAAGGGCCTCGGCCGCTTTTTCCTTGAAATCCCAGCTGCGCCACAGGATGGAGGAGCATGACTCAGGAGAAATTACCGAGTACCAGGTATATTCCAGCATCATTACTTTATCGCCAATGCCAATACCCAGTGCGCCACCCGAAGCACCTTCGCCAATTACAATACAGATAACCGGTACCTTCAGCACCGACATTTCCAGCAGGTTTTTGGCAATAGCTTCGCCCTGTCCGCGTTCTTCCGCTTCCAAGCCGGGAGACGCGCCGGGGGTATCAATAAAGGTAATAATGGGCTTATTAAATTTTTCGGCCAGCTTCATCAGGCGCAGGGCCTTGCGGTAACCCTCGGGGTTAGCCATACCAAAATTACGGAACTGGCGCTGCTTGGTGTTGCGGCCCTTTTGGTGACCAATCACCATTACGCTTTTACCATCCAGCGATGCAAGCCCTCCAATCATGGCTTTGTCGTCCTTTACATTCCGGTCGCCGTGCATCTCAATAAAATCTTCGAAAATATTTTCGATGTAATCCATTGTATACGGCCTGTCAGGATGCCTTGATATCTGCACTTTTTGCCAGCCGGTAAGGTTATTATAAAGGGTTTTGCGGGTTTCCGCTATCTGGTCTTCAATTT
>DASPJH010000256.1:0-3445 GCA_035628715.1 Bacteroidia bacterium | reverse complement strand
GAAGGGTTTGTTATGGACGGTGTGCATGGCGAAGCTATATCATTTGATGTTACCCTGATTGATTCCCTTTATTTCAAAACATTTTCCAATACAGGGCCTATATTAAATATGCCTGTGCGCAACGCCATACACCAGCTTTGCGAGGGCGGTAAAATAATTATTACTAATGTACGCTACCGGCTGATTAAAAAAGGCGACACGCTGAATTACGAAGAGCCCCTGGCCGATAACTGCGAAATTACGGTACGGTCGCAAAGCAATACCTATACGATTGAGGGCGGGTTCAGCGATACATCGTACGATTGTTTTATGACAGCTATTTGGGCAATACCACCCAATGGACGGGACTGATGGGCCGAAAACGGCACGGCCGGTGGGTATATAAAACAGGAATATGCATCCCCACGATTTACCAGGAAGAATGGTATGACAGCGGAACGCTTACCAGGTATAAAAGGTACGATAGCACAGGTTATGTGTCACTTGAAATACCCGAAAATAAAGGATGGGTAAACTACAGGGAATTATATGCCGACAGCACGCTGAAACGCGAAGGATGGATAATTGCCAACCGGCCTGATTACCGGTATACTTTTAACAGGACCGGGGATTATTGCGGCCCTGAACACCTGCATCTGTTCCAGGATTTTTTTAAAACTTTCAGGTTTGTTCCTGCAGGCGAATGGAAAGAATATTATCCTTCGGGACTGATCAGGTATACCGGCAGTTTTTCAGTCGATTATAACACGCACGGAAACTCTGATACTTATTCAGAAATTAAACCCAGCGGAAAATGGCTGGAATATGATGAGTATGGAAATATTAAATCGGAATATGATTTTGGCAAAGGTTTTTAGGTAAAATCCCCCCGTCCGTCGAAGCGTCTTCGCTTCGACATTTTTGGGTGTAAGCCTCTTGGCTAACTATGAATGTAAGCCCGGAGGCTTACACTTTTGCCACTTTAAGCGAGGACGCTTAAAGGGACAAACATTATATTGCACCCACAACCTGGCTGCCAACCAATGAAGAAATACGAGATTGTTGATTTTTTGAAGGGGTATTCCATTTTTACCATCGTATTGTATCATTTTTTTCAGGCGCTGCCCATGTACTCAGTGCTGGATAAGGCCATAAACATTGGCGGCACAGGCATTCATACGTTTTTAACCATTTCGGGCTTCGGGTTATATTTATCGTTCAGGGATAAACCCTTGGGATTCGTGCCCTTTATAAAAAGACGGTTGAGCAAAATATACATACCCTACATAATTGTTATGGGCATAACGGCACTTATTGCGCTGTTTATTCCTATAGTTGATAATTCGCCTTATGCTTTTCTGGGCCATGTGTTTTTATACAAAATGTTTGACAGCGCCATCATTGGCTCCTACGGCGGTCAGTTTTGGTTTATCAGTACTATTATCCAGTTTTACTTGGTTTTTCATGTATTGGCCTGGTTTAAAAGAAACTCGTCAGCAGCGATGTTTTTAATAACCGGTTTAGTGCTCAGCTTCGGATGGGCTGCGTTTTTAGCCTATTCCGGTTTGGCGGACAAAGCGGCTTATAACCGTTTTTTTTTACAATACCTGTGGGAGTTTATGCTGGGCATGCTGCTAGCCGACCTGCTGAAACAGGGCAAGCTGGAACCATTTCTTTCCCGGTTTAGTAATTGGCATTTTTTGATTTTGGGCATAACCGGGATGGGAATTTACATTATAATGGCTCTGAAATTAGGCGCCGTCGGACAACTATTTAACGATATACCGGCACTGATTGGATATTCCTGTGTGGCTATTTTTCTTTATAACCTGTCCATAAAGCCCATTAACAGATTTTTCCTGTATACCGGCGAAATCAGCTACTCGCTCTTCCTTGTTCATATACTTGTGCTGTTGGTGGTGATGTATGGCTGGCAGCAGGCGGGGTTGGCGGTTTCATGGAAAATTATCCCGATTCCCTTAGTAATTAGTTACCTGGTAGCGCACTTTTACAACAAGTTTGTAGGGGAAACCTATAAATGGCTGAAGATTTAAAACAGCTCTATCACTTCAGTAACCCTTTTCAGGTCGAAGCCTACCTGCCCCAGTTCAAAGCCGGTACCACTAGGTTCGGCAGCGACATAGCGGGTCCCCAGGTAGGTAAATGAATATTTTGCAGCACCTTCCGGTAAATCCAGGGCTATGGCCGCATGTTCATCTTTTTCGTACATCAGCGCCACACTTTTTACGCCCAACAGCTCTTTTGCCAGCGCAGCATACAGTATCACTTTGTCCTCACAATCGGCATAGTCGTTATACAGTGCTTCCTCGCAATATGAGTAGCGTTCTTTGCCCAAATATTCCTGGTCGGTTTTATAGGGAATATTCTGAACAAATTTCAGCAGGAAACCCAGCGCATCGTACTTGCTCATGCCTTTTATAGCTGTTTTCAACTGGACAATAAGGGTTGATTTTAAATTATCCGAAAATCCGTAATTACCGTAAACGCTGCCCAGCTCCATCAATGGCAGATCTTTCAGGTACTTTACCAGCGATTCATTTATATCGGCATTAAATGAATATTTCTTTTCGCCGTAAGTAAAATCAAATGTTTTGGATGTAGTTAGCGCATTCAGCTTAGGGTAAGCCAACGCATTAAATTTTATAACCGATTTTGGAATTTTTTTATAATCATCGGGGATATATTCATACACACGCTCGATAGGTCTTCGGGTAGTTACAAAAGTCAGGTCGGTATAGGTTTTACCTTCCTTTTGAAGGTAGGTAACCCCACAGGGAGAAAAACTCAGGTTACCGTATAAATAAACGTTTTTTGAATTATAACACAGCATTACATCCATGCTGTCGTAATAAAGCAATTTCCATTTTAAGACAGTCCTGAAATTTTGGTGGTGGCGGGCAAACTCAGTTTCGGCAAACGTATTTATCAAAAATAACCTGCCCACATCGTCCAGTCCAAAATTCGTCGCGGTTTGCCGCAGCTGGTTTACTACATGTACATAGTACGAACCAGAGCCCTCTTCATCAAACCTTTCAATAAATTGTTCAACAGCGCTTTCATATCTTTTATCGTTTAAATTGTTGACGTACTTAATTGTTACCTTGTGTCCGTAAAAATCAAATTCTGCATTTTTATATTCTACGGCTTTAGCACTTAGTTGGTATATAAAAACCAAAAGCGGTGCCAAAAAAATCTTCTTTATTATCATAAACGGCTTTTCCGGGTAAAACGTTGCAAGGTAAAATTCAAATCATTGGCTGCTGTTTAACCTGATAACGCAGGAAAGCATGCGCAGATTGTATTTGTAACCGCAATTATTTCAGAGAACATTTTAAGGCAAATCGTATGCCGCATATCAGGCCGTTTTGTGACAATAAAATGACAATTGAATTGCAAAAGTGTGGAAATTGGGAAGCTTTTACCACAGTCATTTGTCTTTTGATTA
>DASPJH010000255.1:0-3692 GCA_035628715.1 Bacteroidia bacterium | reverse complement strand
AAAGAGGAATAAGGCTGGTCATCCACCCCTGGCAATGAATAATGTCAGGAGCCCATCCAAGTTTTTTCACGGTTTCAAGGGCACCTTTGCAAAAGAAAATGGTGCGCTCATCGTTGTCGGGAAAAAACTCATTGTTCTCATTGTGGTAAAGAGCCTTACGGTGAAAATACTCTTCATTGTCCAGAAAATACACCTGCATTTTGGCCTCAGGTATTGAAGCCACTTTGATAATTAACGGGTTATCATTATCATCAATGGTAATGTTAATTCCTGAAAGTCTTACTACTTCGTGCAGGCGATTGCGACGCTCATTAATAACACCAAACCGTGGGATAAGAACCCTTATCTCGTTGTCTTTCTCCTGAATGGCTTGTGGTAAGTTGCGGGCAATTTCTGATACTGAAGTGGTATTACCCAGGAAAGGAGTCATTTCAGACGAAACGAACAGAACTTTTTTTCTTCCCATATTGCAGCAGTAAAATTGTGTTTGCAAAGTTACTTAAAATAATCCAATATTGCCAATTTTCCACAAAACTGTGTTAATAGCGTAACATCCTTGATTGTCTTTTCTGAAATAAGCCATATCCGTGCCTTTATCTCCTTTTTAAAGAAAGACAGCAAAACAATAGGTTTCGTCCCAACTATGGGTGCTTTGCACGCCGGCCACATGGCCTTGATACAACGCAGTGTAAAAGAGAACGATATAACCGTTGGCAGCATCTTTGTAAATCCGGCACAGTTTAATAATCCTTCCGACCTTGAAAAATACCCGCGTGACATTGAGCGGGACATTGTGCTTTTGCACCGCCACGGCTGTGATGTGCTTTTTTATCCTTCTGTAAAAGAAATGTACCCAAAGGAAGAGGCTGTTCCGGAGATTGATTTAAAAGGAATAGACCGCCGCCTTGAAGGTGAGCACCGCCCCGGGCACTTTAAAGGAGTGGCAACGGTTGTGAAAAAGCTGCTTGAAATTGTAACCCCCGGCAACGCTTACTTTGGCAGCAAAGATTACCAGCAGGTATTAGTGGTGAAAACGCTGGTGAAACAAACCGGCCTGCCGGTAAATATTATACCGGTGGAAACGGTGCGGGAAGCAAGCGGGCTAGCAATGAGCTCGCGCAACCGCAGGCTTAATGCGGAAGGGTTAAAGGAGGCAGAAGTGCTGTTTAAAGCCCTTAGCCACATTAAGAACCACCTGGGCCAAAAATCATTGAAGGATATTACTGGTGAGGCACACCAAGTTATCCGACAGATACCGGGGGCTGATATAGAATACTTTGAAGTTGCCGATGCCGAAACACTGGAACCGGTTGCTGAATATGCTCCCGGCCGGAAATTGGTGGCGCTTACGGCTGTAAATATCGGCGGCGTGCGGCTGATTGATAATATGGTGGTAAGTTAACACGGCCAGAGATGCCTTGCGCGGTTGGTTTTATGACGCTTTAACCATTTTTCAACGGAAGGAAGCCGTTCGTCAAGGTTTTCTTCCTTAGTTTACCTGTTTTATTAAATTGCAAAATGCGAGTTAAACCTCTCTTTATCTGTATAGCTGTTATTTTTTCAGCCACTGTATCCGTTAAAAGCCAGGACACGGCTAATGGCGCTGATTTGACAATCAGAAGCGGTATAATATTTAATGCCGAGCCACTTATAAGAGGAGGAAACTCTAAACCGGGATTATATTTTGCCGCTTATACCTTATGGAACATTAATCCCTTTATAAAAATAGGACCTGAAATAGGCGTGTTCAGCATTTCGCTTGAAGACTATTTCCCGGTTGGGTGCCGTATCCATTCATATTTTATTAAAAAAAGAACCTCTTTATTTCTCAGCAACTCACTGGGCTATGCCCTTTCTAATCGCTTGGGTGTGGGAGGCCTGGACTGGGGCGGGGTGTTTGTTAAAACGGGATTGGGTGTTTCTTCGGGCTTAACAGATCGGCTGCGAATTGTGTTTAACCTGGAATACTATCTGCAGGAACGAAAGCAACGGTCGTTTCTGAGCGCGGTTCTTGATAGTGAAATGCAGCATTTTATAAGCGTTAGCGGGGGCCTTTCTTTCAAACTTTAGTAATTTCGATAACTTTCTTCCCGGTTATATCTTTTGCAGGCACTTTGCCTAAAATTTCTTTTCTCACAGCCTCCAGTACCTTTGTCCTCGAAAAGTGAACGCTGGCCACCAGGCTTATTTCTCTCACCGGCTGCGGCGCAACAAAAGGAATAACATGTTTTTTCTGCGCCGGGCTAAGGCTATAGGTGGCCAGTTGCGGCACAATCGTAATGCCCGGCTGGCTGTCCAGCATGTTTATCAGCGTTTGTATACTGCCCGCTTCGTACTCCAGCCGTTTTTCAATGCCGGATTGTTTTTGCAGTTCGCAATAGTTCAGCACCTGCGAGCGGAAACAATGCCCTTCTTCCAATAGCCAAAGGTTGTTTAAATCCACTTCGCCCGGCTTTAGCTTTTTATGGTGGGTGCCCGGCAGGGTATAGTAGGCGAGGAGCTCCTCGTAAAACAGCGGAAACTCCTTTATCTGCGGTTCGTTCAGCGGCGTGGAAAGCAGTCCCAAATCCGCTTCGCCTTTTTTCAGCATTTCGATGATCCGGCTGGTGGTCGCCTCCCTCACAAATACCTTCAGCCTGGGGTGTTTCTCCACTAAACTGTTCAGGAAAAACGGCAGCACATACGGTGCCAGCGTGGGAATTACCACTAGGTGCAGCTCCCCGCTCACCTCGTGAGTTTGCTCCTGGGCAAAATCTTTCAGTTGACGCACCTGCGCCAAAATCTCCTTAGCCCTGCTGATAATAACGACACCATCAGCAGTAGGCTCCACCGGCTGCCGGCTGCGGTCAAACAGTTTCAGTCCCAGTTCGTCTTCCAGCTTTTGCACCATCATGCTCAGCGTAGGCTGGGTAACAAAACAGCTCTCCGCTGCCTGTGCAAAATGCCGGTAGGTGTCAATAGCAATGATGTATTCGAGTTGTTGGAGGTTCATTCTTTTAGTTTGCCTGTTTTAAGTTTATCATCTTCCCAGCGTCAGGAAGATGATAAGTTTTCCCTCATCCCGGTATTCCTAAATTCTCCCCTCGCCAGTTAATCCCTTCTTCTCCACATGGAGAAGGGCGATGTGCAAGGCTGGTCGGTGTTGCTGGCAATCGGGATGAGGGAAAACAATTCAAACATAAACAAAATCTATCCCCCCATAAAAAATATCAGTTTGATTGATAATCCCTGCGGCCGGACCTTTGCTTCAACAAAACCAAACTAAACGATGGAAAATAAGAAACTAACCACTGCCAGCGGAAGGCCGTACTACGAATACGAAAACAGCCAGTCCGCAGGCCCGCGCGGCCCTTTGCTGTTGCAGGACTTCTGGCTGCATGAGGACATGGCCCATTTTAACCGCGAGCGTATACCAGAACGGGTGGTGCACGCAAAAGGCACCGGCGCTTACGGCACCTTTACGGTAACCAATGATATTACACAATATACCAGGGCCAAGCTGTTCTCACGAGTGGGCAGGCAAACCCCGGTTTTTGTGCGCTTCTCCACGGTAGGAGGGGAGAAGGGCAGTGCCGACACCGAGCGCGACCCACGCGGCTTTGCCGTTAAATTCTACACCGAAGACGGAAACTGGGACCTGGTAGGTAACAATACGCCTATCTTCTTTATTAAAGACCCTAAAAAATTCAGCC
>DASPJH010000254.1:0-2088 GCA_035628715.1 Bacteroidia bacterium | reverse complement strand
CTCCACAAACTGGGTATCGTTAACCCAGCCCTGGTAGTTATCAAATTCGGTTATAACCTGCTTCCAGCCGTTTTCAAAGCCGGTAACGCGGTAGGTTTCGCCAAACAACAGCTGGGATACCATTTCGCTTTTGCTGGTGGGCAAAGCGCGCAGGGGAATTGTGGTAAGGTTGCAAATGCCTTGCATGGGTGTATACGGTTAAACACTTTAAAAGTGCAGCCAGTGTTTCTTGGCTATCAGTTCGTCCTTAGTTTCCACATTGTCGGGGTCGGGCACGCAGCAATCCACCGGGCAAACGGCGGCACACTGCGGTTCTTCGTGAAAACCTTCGCACTCAGTACACTTATCAGGAACAATGTAATATACTTCTTTAGATACAGGCTCGTGTTTTTCGTCGGCATTCAGGCTTATTCCTTTAAACTGGAAGTTTCCCTGCACTTTGGTGCCGTCTCTGTATGCCCACTCAACACCGGCCTCGTAAATGGCATTATTAGGGCATTCAGGCTCACAGGCTCCACAGTTTATACACTCCTCGGTTATGATAATGGCCATTGTAAATGAATTTGTGCAAAGGTACAATTTTTTAGGCTTTCGCCTTTTGCTATTAGCTTTTAGCCATTCGCTCTTATGCTACCGAACCTAAAAGCCAACAGCTAAAGGCTAATAACCAATAGCTACCATTAACTATATTTGTAACAGGAAAATGACTGAAGAAATTGTAAAGGCGCTGGTAAAGGTAGGCCGGTCCTTTGGAAATAAAGATAATGCCCAGTTGCAGCAGGCGATGGAAAGCGCCTGGGCACATAATAAGTGGTTTACTGCTGAAAACGTGCAGCTTGCGCTGGACTACTGGCACAGTAAGCTAACGGCGGAAAATTTACAGAAATGGATGGAACGTGAAGGCGTGGCAGAAAACACCGCTGCCAAAACGGTGGGTATTGTTGCAGCAGGCAACATACCGATGGTTTCGCTGCACGATGTGGTATGCGTGCTGCTTACCGGCAACCGCGTAAATATTAAACTGAGCAGCGACGACGAGGTGCTGATGAAGTTTTTTATCCGATTGCTGGTTAATGCCAACCCATTGATGGGCCAGTACATACAGGCGGTTGACAAAATAGAAAATATTGACGCGGTAATTGCCACCGGCAGTAATAATACCGCCCGTTATTTTCAGTATTATTTTGGTAAATACCCAAATATTATCCGTAAAAACCGTAACAGTATTGCGGTTTTAACCGGGAATGAAACACCGGAAACCCTGCATAAAATTGGTTTTGATATTACCAGCTATTTTGGAAAAGGCTGCCGGAATGTAACCCAGGTTTGGGCTCCTGAAGGATATAACTGGGAAAAGTTTATTGTAGGTATTTCAGGATATAATGATATAATTAACCATAATAAATACGCCAATAATTATACCTATCACAAGGCTATTATCCTGATGAACCTGGATAAACACCTGGATACCGGCTTTATCTTATTGCGGAACGACCGTAAGATATATTCGCCACTAGGTGTGCTGAATTATACTGAGTATAAGGATATGGGCGAGGTAAAGGAATTTATAGCTCATAATGCTGACAATATACAGTGCATTGTTTCTGAGTCACCCGGCTTGCTGGAGGCTGTAAAACCCGGCAATACCCAAAACCCGGAACTATGGGAATACGCGGACGGGGTGAATACGATTAAGTTTTTGAAGGGGTTATAATTATCCTAAAAACTTTGCGGCCTTTGCACCTTGGCGTGAGATTGTTTTCTCGCAAAGACGGAAAGACCGCAAAGGAATAAATCTTATAAGAAACTGTTATTGCTTTTTCTTGATAGAACAGCCTACCGCTTTGGTGGTGGTGGGGTTAACTTCCTTACCGGCCATCAGGTTGTCTACAGCACTCTCCACGTATTTAGCGGTTACTTTTTCAGGCTCTTCGTGGTTGTCATCAATGGCGCCGATGTATTTAACTATTAAGTTTTTAGAGCTGTCTTTTTGCAGTACAAATACATGCGGGGTTTTGGTGGCGCCGTATGCAGGGTAAACCTCCTGCTTTTCATCAAGCAGGTACGGAAAAGCAAACCCTTTTTCTT
>DASPJH010000253.1:0-2911 GCA_035628715.1 Bacteroidia bacterium | reverse complement strand
GAAGAGTTTGACAAAGCGGCTGAGAATATAACCAGGGAAGAAATGGCCAAAATGGTGCACATTTCCACCGACCCAAAAGAACTGGTTGAATGGATACGACAGTATGTTGATATGGGGTTTGAGAACATTATCCTGCATAATGTGAACCGCGAACAGGAATTGTTTATTGAGGATTTTGGTGAGCACGTACTGCCCGAATTAAAAAAATTGTGTGATTAATTTACCAAAATAAATCCCGGCAAGGTTTTAATAGCCGTTTTCAGAATACAGCACCTGGCACTTTTCGCAGTAAAAGGTGCGGCGGTTGGTTTTTCCTAAATATTCTTTAATAAGGGGGTTTCCATCGCGCTTGCAAACGGTTTTGGTATGGGCCAGCCAGTGTTTTTTAAGGGTGAATTCTTTTTTCCAGCGTAAAAAATCGTAGCTGTAATTAACGGCCTCGTGTACCATTTCTTCCAGCTTTTCCTGGGGTAAATCGCCTGTTTTATTTTTAGGGTGGACGTGAATACGATACAATACCTCGTTTTTAATGATATTACCTGAACCGGCAAAAATATCCTGATCCAGCAGGGCATCGCACACCAGCATATCCGGCTTTTTTTTAAGCTTTTCAAGCGCTCTACCAGCGTCCCATGTGGGACTCAGCACATCGCCCGACCAATCGTATATTTCATCCAGCGGTCTTTCCAGCATCAAAACCGAACAGGCGTAAAAATTCAGCTCGCCGTTGGAGAATTTAAGGCCCAGCCGGGGAGGAGTTTCTTTACTTTTATTAATCCGGTACGAGCCAAACAGCAGGAAATGTATTCGCACCGTAAAGTCCTTAAAACAGATAAGAAAATGTTTGCCCCAGCTTTTAAAAGCGGTTACTTTCCGGCCTTCCAGCTTCGTCAAATCAATCTTTTTGCTGTTACCGGTAACCGACAACACTTTTTTACCGGCAAAGGGCTCAACTGCTTCTTTTAAAATGACAATGGAAGGACCTTCGGGCATGTGAAGTGTGTTTGCTGTATTAACAAAAGGAAAGGGGTTTAGGATTTAAAAACCGCTAATTTTGAAGCGATGACAACTCTTACAAAAGAATTGGTGGTACAAACCGAAGACCGGTTGCTGGCTGCCATGATAGCCCACGATATTACTATACTGGATGCCCTGCTGCACGACGACCTGCTGTTTCTTACGCCCGACGGCCAAACCATTACCAAGGCTATGGACCTGGAGGCTTACCGCTCAGGCGCTATGGTAATAGAAAAAATTGAACGAACCATGGAAGGCATTAATATTATTGACGACACTGCTGTAGTTACGCTGGTGCTGGATACCAAAGGCGCGATGCTTGACCAGCCCATTGAAGGACGGTTTAAGTATATAATGGTGTGGAAATTAATTAACGGGCAGATGAGAGTAGTGGGAGGAGGATGTGTGGGCGTTGTCAGCTGATCATTTTTTCAACGGTTCCAGCAAGTATTCCAGCCCGTTCAGCTTTATTTCATACATAGTTTGCAGCTGCATGCCCAGCTTGCCCGGGGGAAAGCCTTTACGGGCAAACCACTCAAGGTACGATACAGGGAGATTGCACAATACCGTGCCCTTGTATTTACCAAACGGCATTTTCTGGCTCACTACATCCAGCAGTATTTGGGGATTTAACATCAGGGCAAAGAAAGCAGGCTAAGGCCAGTTTTTGAAATTTAAAATTAATGGAAAACCTGTTGTTCGAAATCATTGCAGCAATAACCGGGGCTGAAACCCCCGGTTTATGAAGATTACAGTGAAAATTCAGGTTTTAAACCTCAATTTTCACTGTAATCTTCACAGGGCTGGGTTTTAATCCAGCTAAAATAGCACATAATAGCAACCTGAAAGCAATGTTTAAATATTAAATTCAGTTACAGCATTTACTGTATCACCACATGCTGTTCCCACCAAACACGGTTCTTTTCATCCTGGTAGCGTATTAATGTCCGCTGCCCTCCGGGTGCGTATTCGTACACATTAGTAAACGTGTAGCGGTTTTTCTTACCTCCGAAATTCAACTCGGAAAGCTGGCCTTTTTCGTTGTATTTATAAGTATATCGGTATTGCTGGATTCCTTTATCATTAATGGAAATATACTCAATCAGCTGGTTTTGCCTGTTGTATTTCCACACGTCGCGCCACACCTTATTCTTTCTTGTAACCTCTTTTGTTTCTATCCTGTTGCTGTCTGCATCGTATGATGTTTTTGAACAAACAGAGAGCGTTTTAGCTTTATCATCGGTAGTGCCCATGGGTGAGCAATCGTACTTTATTGTTCTCTTCAGCTTACCTTTTTTGTTATAGGTGCGGGTTTCTTTCAGCTGTTTATCGGGGTAATAATCACGTTCAATCTTCACGGTATTGCCGTTATCATCATAATGCTGTTCTTTCACCTTCAAAGTGTCGGCATTATACTCACAGGTGTATCCCCACGCCAGCTTATCTTCCTTTTTCCAGTAGTTGTCGCAACGTTCCACCATGCCTGCACTGTTAAAAGTGGCTTTCCAGCCCCGCTTAAACTTTCCTGACGGTCCGTACATCCTCATACTGCTTACCTGCCCGTTTGCGGCGTAAGTATATTTTACAGTATACCTTAACTTTCCTTTATTGGTATATTCCGAGTAGCTTACCAAATCGCCTTTTTCGTCGTATACATGCTCTGATGCAAGTACACTTCGTTTCAGCTTACCTTTTTTACCATTAAACAGCTTGTTATAACTGATAACGTGTTTGATGTTATTTTTAAGAATACTGTCGCGGTCTTTCTGCTGATATTTTAAGAAATGCCGCAAATCATCTGGTGATGACGGCGCATAGCAATAAAAAACCTGCGAACGAAGCACCAGCACAGTAAGAAACAACAGTAATAAAGCGGTAAGGCGTTTCATAGAAC
>DASPJH010000252.1:0-3824 GCA_035628715.1 Bacteroidia bacterium | reverse complement strand
ACTCGTACCGTGCAGCACCGTGTTTAATTTTCAGCAGGTCAATTTTGTATTTTCCTCCGGCAACCATTGTTCAGCTCTCCAAAAATAGTCGGCAAAAATACCATAAAGGAATGAGATTACCAATAGAGAGTTCTAATTTGTGTGAGTTGTTATATAAGGCTATTAGCCTTTGGTCTTTAGCTATTGGCAATAAACCAAGCTAAAAGCCAACAGCTAAAGGCTATGGCCAGTTAATCAAAACTCCATCCTGAAGCGCTCTTTCTTCAGCGGAATAAACTTCAGCGGGTTTTCGCGCAGGTCGTTTTCCCTGTTGCGGGTGCGTAGCAGGTCAATAGCCATATATATAGCAGAACGCATAGAACTTTCGCTGGCTTTATTCTTACCTGCTATGTCATACGCCGTTCCATGGTCGGGCGAGGTACGGATAACAGGCAGTCCGGCTGTGTAATTTACGCCGTCTTCCACCTCCAGGTATTTAAAAGGTATCAGGCCCTGATCGTGGTACATGGCCAAAACGGCATCGTACTTTTTATGCTGGCGGGCGGCAAAAAAGCCATCGGAAGCAAACGGGCCGAAGGCCAGTATATTATCCTCCCGTATTTTTTCTATTGCGGGAGTAATAATCTCAATTTCTTCCCTGCCAAGCAAACCACCGTCGCCAGCATGGGGATTTAGCGCCAGCACGGCAATGCGTGGTTTGGTAATGCCAAAATCAGTTTGCAGGCTGTTGTTGAGGATGCGCAGCTTAGCCATTATTTTTTCCTGCGAAAGGTGCGACGAAACATCTTTCAGCGGAACGTGTCCGGTAACCAATCCCACGCATAAATCTTCGCCGGTAAGCAACATCATTGATTTATCAGCTCCGAATTCTTTGGCTAAATATTCGGTATGGCCGGGAAATTTAAAATTCTCGTTTTGGATGGTATTTTTGTCAATAGGTGCGGTAACAATTGCATCCAGAAGGCCTGCTTTGGCAGCGCTTACAACAGCTTCCAGCGATTTAAAAGCGTAATTTCCGGCTACGGGTGACGGCTGACCGGGTTTTATTTCGGTTTCTTCTTCCCAAACAGTAAAAAGGTTGGGACGCTTGAGATTGGCCTGGTCTATAGATTTTATGTAATTAAAGTTAATCTCATTCATCTCCAGCATTTTGCGGTAAAACGATATTACTTTAACCGAGCCGAAAACGATAGGAACACAATACTGCAGGATACGGGTATCCTGTAGTGCTTTTAAAATAATTTCTACGCCTATGCCATTATAATCACCGAGGGTGATACCTATTTTGGGTAGTTGTTGCTGACTCATCGCAATCAAAAATAATTAAGGTTAAGAGGAATTATTTACGGCTGCCGTAGTTTTTAAGGTAATCCAGCACCAGGCGTATGCCTATGCCGGTACCACCTTTGCCGCGGTAACTATCGGCCGAGTTAATAAATGCCCCGCCTGCAATATCAAAATGCAACCAGGGATAATCCACGAAATATTCAAGGAATTTGCCCGCAGTAATAGCGCCTGCAACCGGGCCGCCAATATTTTTAATATCTGCAATATCCGATTTAATAAGGTCTTTATATTCATCCCACATGGGAAATTCTACCAGGCGCTCGTATACATTGTTGCCGCTTTGCTCCAGGGCATTTTTAATGTTATCGGTAGCATTACCCATGTAAACTATGCCTTTAGGGCCTATAGCAGCAGCCGCTGCGCCGGTAAGCGTTGCAAAATCCATAACCAGTTCAGGATTGAATTTCTTAGCATACGACAGAGCGTCCGCCAGTATCATCCGGCCTTCAGCATCGGTATTCAGTACTTCCACATTCAGCCCGCTGTGCATTTTAATAACATCCCCCGGGGTGTAGGCATTTTCACCGGGGCGGTTATCTGTAGCTGGTATCAGCGATATAATATGAACGGGCAGTTTCAGTTTGGCGGCAGCATAAATGGTGCAGGCAGCAACAGCGGCGCCCGCCATGTCGCACTTCATGGTATCCATGCTGTTGGGTGTAGGTTTCAAGCTTAGCCCGCCGGTATCGTACACAACGCCCTTACCAACCAATATAATTGGGTTTTTATTAACCGGTTTTGCCGGTTTATATTCCAGGATTGTAAATGTAGGGGGAGTTTGGCTACCGCGGTTTACGGCCAGCAACCCGCCAAATTTCATAGATTCAATTTTGGCTTTATTAAATATTTCTATTTTTACTCCCGAATCTTTTGCCAGTTTTTCAAATTCTTTAGTCAGCTGCACTGCATCCAAAAACGATACGGGCTCATTTACAAGTGTGCGTGCAATGCTCACAGCATCCACAGAAATATTTACAAATTCAACATCCTGTTTTTTAATTTTATCATTTACGATATAAATATTTTGCAGGCTGTTTTTCTCTTTATTTTCTTTTTTATACTTTAAAAACTGGTAGTTGCCCAGCGCCATTCCTTCGGCAAAAGCAAGGTAAGCTTTTTCGTCAGTTATATCACCGGTAATATATACCTCAGTTTTTTTGGCATTATTCAAAAGGCTGGTAGTTTTATTGCCTGCCACGCGGTATTTTTCATAATCCTGGTAAGCAGTGTCTTTACCGGGCTCGGTAATTATATAAATTAATCTGTGCAGACTAGGAATGGCAGTGTTTTTTTCATCACCTTTCAAAATCTCCTTCAGGTAATCCACCTCATTTTTAGTAAGACCGAAGTTTTGCCATTTGGTTTTTTTTCCGCCGATAATTACCAGCGGGGCTTTATCATCAATTTTTGCAGCAGTTGTTATTGTAATATTATTCATCCGGCGTATAAATTATGGTGTAAGGACAGAATTTTAAAACGGGCAAAACTACGATTTTAATGGTAAAACGGCAAAGTGACGTATTTGCCGGAAACAATGGCATAAGTATAATTTTAATGATAAGCAATCAATGTTCAGTTTGCAAACCCTATTGACCTGGCAGTGTTAAAGAAAAAACGAAGCAACCTTGCCATACCAACAAGGTTGCATCGCTTTTTTAATGGGTGAGCCCGGCTATCAGACGGTCATTGCAATGACCGGCGGCATTACTTTTTACCTAACAGTGAGTTATACTTGCTCATATCGTTTAGTACCGCAATAGCCTCAACAATATCGGGGTCTTCCACAAAGGCAACTTCATACTGGGCGCGCTGGAAGAAATACCGGGTAGCGATTTCCTTTTCCAGTTCACGCATAATCTCGGCCTTGTTCTTTTCCAGGTCGGCCTGTTTATCGTGGTTCAGATCGCCCAGCAGTTGCTGGTACTCCTCGCTGATGGCAGCAAAGTATTTTTCGTTCTCGGCCTTGGTTTTCAGGTCTTCCAGGGCTTTTTCGGTTTCGGTCTTGTAGCCGTATTCCTTATCCTTCAGGAAGGCCACAAAATCCTGCCAGTCAGCCTCTGTTAAGCGGAAACCTTTGGCTGAAGGAATGCTTTCGTGCGAGTTGCGGTATTTATTGGCATAGTCAAAAATCAGCAGCTTGTTCATCAGGCTCTGGGTAATTTTGCTAAGCTCTTTTTTGTTGGTAACAATTTCCGGGTCAATGCCTGCGCCGTCCAGCACTTTGCGTCCATTTTTAGTTTTGAACACGGTACGAAGTGAATCTGGGACTTTAGGGACTGATCCGTCGTCACGGCGGTGCGAGTAATCCAGCGCCTGTATGCAGCGGCCGCTGGGAGTATAGTATTTTTGGGTAGTGATTTTCAGCTGGGTGCCATAGGTAAGCATACGGGTAGATTGTACGAGACCTTTGCCGAAAGTCCGCTGGCCCAGCACAACGCCGCGGTCTAAATCCTGAATGGTGCCCGAAACAATTTCGG
>DASPJH010000251.1:0-2859 GCA_035628715.1 Bacteroidia bacterium | reverse complement strand
GCCCGTTGCTGCCCATTCCGCCGTTATACTCCTTCTCATAAGACGTTTGCCCGTACGATGCCAGCCCCACAATCACCTGGCCGGGACCAATTTGGGCATTGTCAACTATTTCGCTGCGTTTGGCACGGGCGGTTACGGTGCTGTCTACTATTATAGTGCGCACCAGGTCGCCCACATCAGCGGTTTCGCCACCGGTGCTGTATATGTTAACACCGTATGAGCGCATGTTTTCTATAAACTCTTCGGTACCTTCAATAATGGCCTTAATCACTTCTCCCGGCACCAGGTTTTTATTGCGGCCAATGGTGGACGAAAGCAGGAAGTTATCAGTAATACCTACGCAAAGCAGGTCGTCGGTATTCATTACAATAGCATCCTGGGCTATACCTTTCCACACGCTTACATCACCGGTTTCTTTCCAGTATATATAAGCCAATGAGGACTTGGTGCCAGCTCCATCGGCGTGCATCACTATGCAGTGTTCGGGTGAGTTGCCCAGGTAATCGGGCACTATTTTGCAAAATGCTTTGGGAAATAATCCCTTGTCTACATTTTTAATGGCGGCATGCACGTCTTCTTTGCCTGAAGACACGCCGCGCAGGGCATATTTATCATTGGTATCAGCCACGGGGCAAAGGTAACTTGTCTGAATCAGAATTTGCAGGAATTAAAGGTGTTGTTGTTTTCCACTGCCTAATGCTGTCGGGAGCAATGTCGTTGAATTTACGAACCTGGCAACGGTGAGCGCTCCGGTGTCATCCTGAGGCCTTGATTGCAAGGAAGATTCGAAAGATGTCACCGGAGCGCGGGTATTCCATTCAAATAGGAGATATAAAATCCAATTTTATTTATGCCTAGCGGTTACCCAGGCCTTTTGCCCGAAGATATAAATAGAACCGGGTTTTATACCCGGTTCCCCGACTGTCAGGAATGGTTGATTAATCACGGTGGAGAAACAAAAAAACCGCCCTTTTGAGGCGGTTTCTTTTTATGTTTTCTGCAGATGATGATTATTCATCGTCCTTCTTTTTCTTTCTGTCTTTCATTTTGTCTTCGCGCTCTTTTTTCTTACGCTCCTGCTCTTTTTTCCTCTCCTCTGCTTTTTTCTTGCGCTCTTCTTCTTTCTCTTTTTTCTTACGTTCTCTCTCTTCGGCTTTGCGCTGGCGCTCTGCCTCACGGTCGTCAGGTGTGGCAGGTGCTGCCTGCGGGGCGGGCGCCCTGCGCTGTTCTTCCAGCCTGCGCTGCTCTTCGCGCTGCTTTTTCATCGCATCGGTGAGGTAATTGGTGCTGGTTACCCTTACCGTAGTACGCCTGTTTTGCTGGTGTTCCCACTCGGTACAGATATTCTGGTAATCCGATTGGTCGCACTTACATTTTGCAATCTGCAACGAGTCTTCACCGTACCCTTTGGCAGTTAGCCTGGCTGAGTCTATACCTTTAGATATTATGTATGCAACAGCTGAATCGGCCCTACGCTGGGCAAGTTCACGGTTATACTCATGGGTTGCACGGCAATCCGTATGTGAGCCCAACTCAATAGTAATGGTAGGAAAACGTTTCATCAGCGCTACCACTGAGTCATCAAGAATTTTGGCAGCATCCGGACGGATATTGGCTCTATCCAAATCGTACAGGATACCCCTTACGTTGAACATGGTTTCAATGGGCAGGCGGCACATTACAAAATCCTGCACGTAATCTTTTGAGCAAATCTGGCTTTTGGTGCTCACAAACTCTTTCTGGCTCTCTATATAAAAGTCCTCGTTTTTATCAGAGTAAAGTTCATACTTAACTTCTTTAGCAAGCGGGTATTTAAAGAAACCGTTTCTATCGGTACGAAGTATGAATTTGTTGGAGTCCATATCATTTGAAACAAATACGGCTGCATCAGTAATAGGTAACCCGGTGTTGCAATCTCTTACATAACCGGTGAGGTTGTAGTTCTGAGGTACAGGATAAAACTCCCATATATCATCACCTCCGCGTCCGCCTGGACGGTTAGACGAAAAGTAGCCCGATTGGTTATCATCTTTAAATACGATTGAAAAATCATCGCCTGATGAGTTAATCGGGTGCTTCATATTCTCAGGGGTTGACCATTCTTCGCCGGTTCCTGTTGATTTATAAATATCCAGGCCGCCCATACCGGTATGACCGGTTGAAGAAAAAAACAGGGTGCCATCAGCATGCAGCGATGGATACATTTCATCACCGGAAGTATTAATTGTAGGCCCGATATTCAGCGGAGGACTCCATGTTTTGCCACGGCCCACTTCAGTTACCATCCATATATCCAGTCCGCCGTGTCCTCCAGGCATATCCGATGTGAAATACAAACGTTTGCCATCAGCTGAAAGCGTCGGGTGGCCATAGGTATAAGAAGTATCGCAAAAATCCAGCATTACAGGATCGCCCCATGTTTTGCCCATTTTATTGGATACATACAAGGCACAAGTAGTGCTTTTTCCATCAAGGCCGCCACATTGTGTAAAATACATGGATGAGCCTTTGGAATTTAGTGCAGGGGAACCGTCGTTATATTTGGTATTGGCTGATCCCTCCAGCAGTGACGGAGAGTTGATGGTTACCTCACCACGTCTTTTAGTAAGGCTGGCTTCCCAAAGGTCAAAATAACCTGCGCCGGTCCATCCGTAAAGGTTTTTATTCACTCCTTCCGGACGGTCGGAGGTAAAAATTATTGATTCTTTTTTCAACAGCGCTACACTGTGGTCGCTGTCTCTGGTATTTAATTTTTTAACGTTTTCAACCTTAAACAAAACGCACTCCCCGGGCTGCATCCATTTCAGCGCCAGTTCAGCGCCTTCTTTCCAGCGTTTGGCTTCAGCATCTTCCGGGTTG
>DASPJH010000250.1:0-3184 GCA_035628715.1 Bacteroidia bacterium | reverse complement strand
CCACAAAGGGGCAGGGAAGCCCTGGTTTTTCAGCCGCAAATTTACTTCATATTGTTGATTTCGCGGTAACGGAAACAATTTACAACATGGTCGTTCACCATTCCTGCCGCCTGCATATAGGCATAGCAAATAGTGGTGCCCACAAACTTAAAGCCTTCCTTTTTTAAGTCGTAGCTCATTTCATCGCTTTGCTGGGTAAAGGCCGGCACTTTTTTACTATCCTCCCAGCTGTTTACAATGGTTTTGCCGTGGGTAAACTGCCATATATAATGGTCGAAGCTGCCATACAGCTGCTGGATGCGGAGAAACTGGCGGGCGTTGCTAATGGTGTTTTTAATTTTAAGCTTATTGCGGATAATGCCTTCGGTTTGCATCAGCCGCTCAAAGTCGGCATCGGTATACTCGGCAACAATAGCGGGGTTAAAGCCGTCAAAGGCTTCCCTGAAGTTCTCGCGTTTGTACAAAACAGATTTCCAGCTAAGCCCTGCCTGGAAAGCATCCAGTACCAGGAACTCAAAATGTTTCAGGTCATCATGAACCGGCACTCCCCACTCGGTATCGTGGTAATGGTTCATTTTTTCATCGTTTTTAGTCCAGTCGCAACGGTGCATGGTTTCAAAATTAGGTGATTAGATGATTAGCTGATGTGCAAATGCGAAGATGTGCAAATGTGCAAATGGCAAACCCAGGTGGCACCCAACATCATCTAATTATCTAATCGCCAAATCACCTAATCACTTTAGTCAACCAAATAAGAATGATGCCTGCCATACTTCTCCAGCACCCGGATACTGGTACTGCTGATGTGTTCAAACTCAGGGTCGCAATAAATACTCACTGATTTTATACCCGGTTTCAGGTCTTTCATATAGCGGTATTGTTTCAGTTCGTTGGCAAAATCATCTGTGTTCCTTAATCCGCGTACAAGGGTAACCTCATACCCCAGCGAGCTGACAAAATCGGTTATCAGTCCGCCATACTCTACCACCTGCCGGTACTCAATCGTTTTAGGGCGGGGCCACAGCTGGTTATGTTTTTCAGGATTTTTCCCATAGGCTATAATCACCTTATCAAATATGGCCTCGGCTTTCAGCAGTATATTATAATGTCCCTTGTGGAAAGGATTGAAGCTGCCCGCATACACCCCAATATTGGGCGTAAAGGAGCGTACATACGCCATCAGTCCTTCTGTTTTCCCGTTTTGGTTAAAGGTTTTCAGCAGTTTCAGGCGGCCTTCCCTGTAGTCCTTCCAGTCAACAAAGGCATATTCCCTGAAAACCTGGCGCTCGTGCGTTATCTGTTCCTCCAGCGGGCGGTCGAAAATATACAGGTCGGCTGCCTGGAAAAACGCCGATTCCTCCGTACTTCCTTTATGCGTTTTAGTTTCCAGTATAATTCCCTCCACGGCCTTGCCGGTGGCCTCATCACCCTTCCATACCGACCTGAAAAAAGCGGCCGATTGCTCCTCATTGTCCTGCCTCCTGGGGTCGTAAATTATATCGTGAAAAACAGCCGTAAGAAAAAGAATATCACTGGATAGCCTGCCCGAATTTTTGGTGATTTTCAGCAGCTCTATTATATGCTCCAGCGTATGGTAATGCCGGTGTGACTCGCTGTATTTCTCAAGCACCGTTGCAGGTATGCCAAAGCTTTCCAGCCGGGCCTGTATATAGTTGGCGTCTATCATCTGCTTTCAAAAATAGCAAGTAATATCTGTAAGTTAGCAGCTACATAAATGGGTTGTTTAACTGTCAGTTAAGAGTAAAAATCCTGAAATACTTTTTAATTGGAAAATTTGGTTATATTTTTGCAGTGCCTTTTCAAAAAGATACTGATGCGGGGCATTGGTATATGTAAAACAGACTGTTTTTTAGGTTGTGGATTTATATACAAGGGGCGGATTGGTGTCCGTCCCTTTTTCATTAAATTTGTCTTGCTGTAATTCCCGATTTTATGGATACCTTATTAATAGAAGTAACAAATGACAAGGCTCTTGGCCTCATAAAGGAGCTTGAAGAGCTTCGCTTGATAAAGGTGTTGAAACGTGGTCTCATGCCCAAAGATGAACTTGAAAGGGCCAATGTCAAAAAAAAACCGTCCGATTATGCAGGCTCTATTTCAGTTGATAAAGCTGCCGAGATGCTGAAACAAATTGAAGAAAGCCGAAACGAATGGGAGAAGAATTTTTAATAGATTCTAATACGCTTATTGAATACCAGGGACGGTTAATTCCGCCCGCAGGCCACGATTTTGTTACAAAAATTATAGATGAGCGTTTTATAATTTCCATAATAAACAGAATAGAAGTTTTAGGCAGCAAAGCTGCTGATAAGGCCATTGAGGACTTTATAAATCTGGCCGAAAGCATTGAGTTGACATCGGCAATTGCAAATCGGGCTATTGGTATTCGCAAAACAAAAAAAATTAAACTTCCCGATGCAATTATTGCTGCAACTGCTATTGAGTACAATTTAACGCTGGTTACCCGAAATACAAAAGATTTTTCAGGGATTGGCCTGGATATTGTCAACCCTCATGAAATAACCTCTACCCGATAAACAATTTACTTTTTTAAAGTTCGTTGAATTAATACAAGTGAAGGCCATTAAATTATTTTTACTGTTAGTGTTGCTAAGCCCCGCCGGCTTATATGCCCAGCAGGCTGAAATAGACAGTTTGACCCGGATTGCTCTTAGTCCCGAAGATTCTCTTAAATTTTATGAGAGACGTATTGTTGGCTTAGGCGAGAGTATTATTATGGCCAAAAGCCAGGTAGAAAGGGTTACCTCTACCTATTTTATGGCCAAAACCCTTATTGCGGCCCTTAAGCAGCCCAATTCTTACCAGTACCCTTTTGATTCTGCAAAAAAATATATTTCTATACTGGATGCGCCCGATAAAAGCTTCCGTATTTTTACATGGAGCCTGAAATGGGGTAAAGATTCGCTGATTACGGCAGATTCCTTTGAGTTTTACGGCGCTATACAAATGAATAATCCTGACCGCCTGGAATTGTATGGCTTGTACGATAGCTCGGCCCGCCTGGGCAAGCCTGAAAATTTTGAGCTGAGCAACCGCTTTTGGTACGGCGCCCTGTATTACCAGCTGATAATGACAAAGCACAAAAAGCAAAAATACTATACCCTGCTGGGCTGGGACGGCCATGATATGCGCAGTAACCGCA
>DASPJH010000249.1:0-9852 GCA_035628715.1 Bacteroidia bacterium | reverse complement strand
TAACGAATATAACAAATTCTAATCATACGTTGCATTATGAACCATTCGGCAGAGTTTACACGTTTAAGCAGGATAAAAGGGCTAATTAACCTTTATTACGACAATCCTTTTAATTTTACAGATGTCCACAGGCTATTAATTGGTGAACGGGAAATATATCCAGACCATACTACCTATTATGGAAACGATTTAAGATTGACCTCTAAGATGGCGGACGGGCTAGCAAATCAAATTAAATCTGGCGGGAACATCTCAGAGAGTGAATACAATGATTTCCTGTCTCACTTTATGAAAGATATAGAAGACGAACTGACAAGACTAAATCCTTCCGCTGTTTGACAACAGGAAATCAAATTGCTCTTGATTGTATACCTTATACCTATTAGCTATCATGATTGTCACTCCTTTATATTCGGATTGTACGGTGACCATATTACCAATAATATCCACAAGGACTGTATCCTCCCCGGCTTGTTTGGTGTAATATTGTATCCGTCCATTGGTCTCTTTTAGAGAAAATCCATGCTTCTTTATGTCTAAAAGTAATGCTGCATCTATCATAATTCAAATATACCCTTTATTATTCTGTTTTTAAACCCACTAAATCCTTATACTTCAACCTAACCATTGACTGGCTGAGATATTTTGAAAATCGCTCCCCGTTGTTAAGTTTCCGGGTGTTGTGCCGAAAGGTGAACTCATCCAAATACCGCTGTAAATGCTTTGGGCTTACAGAGTGGTAGCGCCCGGTTATCCCCCGTTTCAGGTGGCTCCAAAAGTTCTCAATGTTATTGGTATGAAAGTAGCCCCTCACATACTCTCCGGCAGCGTGGTTTACAACAACGTGCTGGAATATCAATTTGTGCAACCCTTCATAAATTTTAGCCCCGTCGCTTGTCAGGCTTACCTCTGATGATATTGTGCTGTAAAGAATAGGTAAAACGGTTTCGGTATCAACAGTTTTAACGGCTGTTGCCCGTACATTTTTTCCTCTTTCCAGTATGCCTACCACGGGGGTTTTATTATCTATTCCAGCCTCCCGTATACGCTTACGCTCCCTGTAATGCTTGTTTTTTAAGCGCCCCCCGATATAGCTTTCATCCACCTCCACCATACCACTCATCACATCTACGGAGCCATCAGTACATGCCATCCTTATACGGTGCAACATAAACCAAGCCGTCTTCTGGGTTACTGATATATACCGGGAAAGCTGGTAACTGCTGATGCCCTTTTTGTCAGATAAAGCCAAATAGATAGCCATGAACCATTTTGTAAGGGGTATTTTGCTATCTTCGAAGATAGTACCGGTGCGTACATTGAAATACTTGTTAGTATTCCTGCACTTGTACCGGTTGTTCTTTGATTTGTAAACAGTACTGGAAGCATCAAAAGGAGAAATTACATTCCCCTTCCACCTGATATGCTCTAAGTGTTTTATGCAACGAGAATCAGTAGAAAATATGGTAACCACATCTAAGATGGTTTTGCAATCAATAAAAATCATAGTCGGTTAACCTTGTTAAACCATACTGCTTTACAAATGTTTGTGTAAATAAATACGTCGTTGCCGTCGTTTTTGGTACTTAGCGGACTTTACAGTCGGTATAATTTCCATCCCTTACTACCTAAAATTTAACACTTCTGATGTCGCTGTTCAAACATCTGTTGTAAAAGCCAGTTCGCTTTTCTTACTTGCGATAAATAACCCCTTTTATTCAGCGGTTATGAATACGGCCAGCAAATGGTGCTGGAGTATTCGCCCCTGTGGCCGGAAGTTTCCCGGATAGTGAGCCCTGTTCAGGTTAATCAGCCTTCTTCTGAATGGTAAATACAAAAGTGAGTGGCTGGTCATTTTACCAGTCTCAAATAAAAAAAGCCCGCCTTTTGGGCGGACTTGCAATAGAACGGGTAGTTTAAGCCTTTACGCCGAAAGGCCACGGGATTTAATAAACATTTCGGTCATGGCGTTAAATGTATCCGAAGCGCCTGCCACCATTTTCTCTTCGTTCTCTTTATTGTCGGCAGCCACGTTCAGCAACACCTGTTGGAAAGCTTTCCAGCGGGGCCCTACCATATCTCCGTAGCAGCCGTAAAAATGAAACTCATTGATTCCGGCTTTAGCCAGGTTTTCGTTTTTAGCCAGCTGGCGGGAAATTACTGAACCGCCCAGGGTAGAACCTTCCAGCACATAATAAGTGCCAATAGCACGGTGAAAATCGCTCAGATCCAGTGAGATATCATCGATTGAATAGTCTTCGGGGTTTAGTCCCAGCGCTTTTACATCTTTTTCCAGCAGCGCAGTTTTTCTGCGGTTATCAAACTCAAGGCCATCCAGGTTTTTAATGGCAGGGTTTTGCTCCAGCTTGCTTTCCACCAGCTTGTGAATACGGTAGTTATTAATTACCAGTTGTTTGTATTCATCCAAAGTAAGCTGTCCGCTCATTATTTTGTTTGAAAACCCAACTTCCTCAATACGGTCGTGGTAGGGACGTGTTTCTGTTTTTAGCCTTTCAAGTATCATTTTTTATTTAGAATGATTTTAAACAGTGCAATTTTACAACAATTCTCTTCAATTCATGACGATAAAATGACATTTCTTTAAAAAATGACAAAACCACTGGTTGCAGGCGGTTAAACTGTTTACATTTTCTTGCCATTCTTTTTAAACTGACTGTTTTATGACAATTGCCTGTTTACCTGCTGGCGCTGATGAGTATAAATGTATAAATTCCCCACTGTATGCAACCTGTAAACCGCAAAAGCCGGTTCGTTACCGTTTTAAAAGATCCTGCATTTATATCATTGCTGGTAATCAACGGCATGCTGATGGTGCTGTACCGCCGCGATATTGATAATGCCTCCACCATATTATTCACCTATTACCTGCAAAGCGTTATAATAGGTATACTGCACTTTATCAGGCTGCTGAAGCTAAAAGGCTCCGGTTGGCCGGTAGCCGGCTTCTTCGCCATTCATTACGGCCTTTTCCACTTTGTTTACCTGATATTTCTCGGCCCAATGCTTACTGAAATTCCCGGCAATGTAGAAATGCCGCTGCTGGGCGCCAGCGTAATCGGCTTTTTAGGAGGCGGAATTGCAGAGCTTATTGAAAAAAGAGCCAGAGACCAGAAAATCCCTCCCGTCCCCGGCCTGCTTTTCTTCCAGCCTTACCTGAGGATAGTGCCGGTGCACCTTTTTATAATGTCGGCATTTTTGGATTTCGCTCCGGAGAAGTTCCTGTTCTTCCTGGTACTGAAAACCGGGGCCGATTTGCTTACCTATATCTTATTTAAAAAGCCTGCTGAGCAAACTGTAATTGCCTGATCTCTTTTTGGAGTTTACCTTATTGGCCAGGCTGGCGGGAAAGCTAGCGGACAAGGTGCAGTGAACCGGTCCTATTGTATTTTCGCAGCAATTTGTTTGAATAGCCACTGTAATAAAGCGTGTAAAAGTATACACCGGCGGGGGCAGTTTCGTTTTTAAAAGTTCCGTCCCACCCTGCCGGTTGCCCGTTGGTTGTAAATACCTGCTGGCCCCACCGGTTATATATGGTAAGCGTATAGTTCAACGCATTCACCAGGTAAGGCGTAAAAATATCGTTCAGGCCGTCTCCGTTAGGCGTAAAAGAGTTGGGAATTTCAGCGTATATATTACAACGCCTTTCCACTACTGTGCCGTCCTCACCTGCACACCCCCTGAAGTCATTCACCAGCACATAATAAGAACCAGCTTTTTTCACGATAATCCATTGGGTAGTGTCGCCCGTAGGCGTCCATAAATACTCATTAAAACCTTTGCCGGCATCCAGCTTTACTGCCTGGCTGTCTTCCTCGCACAGATAAAAGCGGTCGCCCAGTTCTACCCATATAGGCGGGTGATAATCAATTTGTACAGAATCTCTATTGCCGCAATCCGACCGTTTTGCTTCCACCCAGTACAACCCGGGCTTTTCTACAACAATATCCGGCGTGGTTTCATTGGTAGACCATTTATAGGTGTGTGAAGAGTTGCCTGCTGATACCGGAAGCTTAACACCGGCACACAGGGTAGTATCAGGAGGAAGATTGATTACAGGCGGCGGACCTATTTCTATTGTTTCTGCTTTTTCTGACATTTTGCCGCAGAAATACCATTTATATTTAACTGTGTACGTCCCAGGGTTATTATAACTATAGCTGAAATTGAGTTGCCGGGAAGTGTTTCCGTCCCCCAGCTCCCAAAAAGCTGAATCGTATGCAGAGGCACCTGTAACATTAAACTCAACAGGCTCTCCAAAGCAATTCACTGTTACATTTGCAGTGCCCGCACCACCATTATCATTAGTATCCATAATGAAGCGCGGAAAATAGTACCCTCCACCCTGGTTACTGTCTGTTTCTGATTCAAATTCATGAGCAGAAAAAGTAACTCCCGTTTCGTCATCCGGCTTGTAAATAACTGATATATGCGTATGACCTTTTGCATACTTGCCATTTAATGGCGAAGAAATATAAATGTTGCCATCGGGGGCTAGTGCTAACTGGTCGTAAAAATAGTCTGTATACACATTGGCAGCTATGTTTATTCTGCTGGCATCCATATCAGGTGCATCTACTTTGTGCCTGTATACATCAAATTTTAGTATTGCATGTACGTTTAAAACTGTATCGATGTACCAGTAAGAAACATATAAATATTTCCCTGACTTTGAAAATGCCGCACCAGCGGTCAACGACACTTTGTTTTTTGTATTAACAGGCGTAATACTTGTTTTAAAAGTAATTTTTCCCGAACATTTGTTTATTTCAAATACCTCTACCCTGCAGTTATCTGCCCAACTCAGACCGTAGCTATGTACCAGTAACCCGCCATTGTTTGTGGTGGTTAAACTTCCCTGGAATGGCGAAGAAGACAATGTTATTCCTCCAGTAGCAGACACTACAGGTAAAAGGTTTATACCGTTTTTATCAATTAAATATGTTCTAAACTCATTGTTATTTGAGCCATGTGCAATGAGCCAGTAGCTTTCTCCGTCGCTATGCCGCACCGCGGTTACATAACCTTCAATATCAAGGCTTAAAAGCCTGTCGGTATATATTACTTCACCCAGCCCTCCGCGTAAGCTCAAATCCACCTCACAGTATCGTATAAAGTTACCGCTGGAGTAAAAAATGTAATAGTTGGAACTTTTTCCGGGCCGCGGCACGGCAAAAGAAAAAAGTGGAGTATTACCGGCGGTGTATACTATGCTGCCTGGCATTATATCAAAATTTTTATCAATTACCTTAGCACCGCTGGCCAAAAACAACAATGCTCCGGTATTTTTATCAGACATACTTACTGAAACCAAGCCTCCTACTGTTTTCTGGTCATAAACAGGCTGCAATAATGTGCGAGTGCCATTTTCAAACTTCAGACCGCTTCTGTTCTGCATATACCAGTGGGTTTGTTCCTTCTGAGCATGCAAACGGGTACAAAAAATAAGAAGAATAGTCAGGCAAAGTGTTTTCATACCAGGCTGTTAAATATACTTAATACAAAAAAGTAATAGTTGCAGGTTGCAAACTAAACGTGATATAGCTCGACCAAATTGCCCTGAAAACTATTTTTAACTTACTATCAGCCTGCTATAAAATTTTAGCCCCTCCCCTATTTGCTTATTCAACAAAATAGTGTTTTATTTTTAATCAAATGAGTGTTGAAAATATAGACAATTATCATAAAGGACGAGGTGCTCAACTGAACAGCCACAATAAGTTCCAGGCAGTACAGATGGTTCAGGAGCACTTTGAAGGCCTGGATGAGGATTTGCCCACTCAGCACACTACCGAGTTTTTCCACGAGTACCCGAAGAAAATAGTAAACAAACCGGAAAGCCCGGATTTATCATTGATGCTGTCTGCCAATCCTTACCAGGGGTGCGAGCACGGCTGTATCTATTGTTATGCCCGCAATGCCCACGAATATTGGGGCTATAGTGCAGGGATAGACTTTGAGACCAAGATAATGGTGAAAAAGAACGCTCCGGAAGTGTTGCAGCAAACTTTTGAAAACCGCAACTGGATACCTGCGCCTATAATGTTTAGCGGCAATACCGACTGCTATCAGCCTGCGGAGCGCAAATACCGGCTTACCCGGCAAATGCTTGAAGTATGCCTGAAATATAAAAACCCGGTGGGTATTATCACCAAAAACGCCCTGATATTAAGAGATACAGATATACTAAGCGAGCTGGCCAAACTGAACCTGGTGCATGTGCATGTGAGCATTACCACCCTGAAGGAGGAAATACGCCTGGCAATGGAGCCCCGCACAGTAACAGGTATGGGACGGATGAAGGTACTGGAAAAACTAACCGAGGCTGGCGTGCCTGTGGGTGTAATGACAGCACCCATAATACCCGGACTGAACAGCTATGAAATACCCAAACTGATTGAGGAGGCTGCCAAACGAGGTGCTTTGAGCGCAGGCTATACCATTGTGCGGCTGAATGGTGCCATTGGGTTGATTTTTACTGACTGGATACATAAGGCTTTTCCGGACAGGGCGGAGAAAGTGCTGGGATTGATAAAATCCTGCCACGGCGGCAAGCAGAGCGACAGCCGGTTTGGAACCCGGATGCGCGGAGAAGGCAAAGTGGCGGAAGCCATACGGCAAATGCACGCTATAGCGAAGAACAAATTTATGCCGGACCGTACAATGCCCGAATACGATACGACTATTTTTCAGAGGCCGGGACAACTGCGCCTGTTATAAAATATTGGAAAGAATATGGGGGGCTGAATTTCTTACTTTGAAGGCTCTCATGGTGTACCCTTATCAATTGCATAGCCCCCCTCTCTTCCATTTTTGTATAAAGTATGTGAGTATCGGGTATATAGTATGTATTTCGTACTCATATACCTTATACTTCAGTACTTAATACTTAAAACTAGCTACTGCTGCTTAACAAACCTGGCCGAATATTGCTTATCACCGGTCTGAACAGTAAGGTAATACACCCCCTGAGCCAGCCCTGAAGTATTGATGGTAAAGGTTTGTTCCCCGGTAACCACGGCATAAACTACCCTTTTACCACTGTAATCATATACTGAAACTACAGGTTCACCGGCTAACCTGTGAACATCAATAGTCAATTCATTGGCAGCCGGGTTGGGATATACCTGTAACGTATTGTCTTCCAGTTCTTTCACACCCACACCTGCGGGCCTGTACCGGGCAATCAGCAGGCGTTGCTGCCCGTTAATCGAATCAAAATCTCCCGCAATCAGCAAGGTATTATTATCTGTCAGAAAGCTGATTACGCCGCCATTCATCGTAAGTGGTGCAGTAAAATTGGTACCGTCGTACTTCATAATTCCACGGTTGGGCTGGAAAAACTGGCCGCCTATGTACAGTTCATCATTAAACACATGAAGCGTATTAATATGGTAGTCCATCCCGATACCGTATGTTTTCCATTTAGTACCGTCCCAGCTGGCGAGGCGGTTGGTCAGTTCGTTGCCAATGACCGAAAGGTCACCTCCCACAAAAAGCTCGTTTTTATAAGTTGCCAGTGCCCTAACTGTAGCGTCGGTACCAGGGCCTACGCTGTCCCAGGAAGTTCCGTCCCAAACGGCAATATTGTTTACCCGCTTGCCGTTCACCTCGCTGAAAAGCCCGCCTGCATAAAGCTTTCCCTTGTGAACTGCCATAATATTAATACCCTGCAATTCAAAATTAGTGTTGCCATCCACCTTAAAGCTGTCGCTAAGGTTTATCCAGCCCTGGGTGTTGTCCCACCGGTACAGCAGCGCTTTGTTTCCCGTGGCAGTCGAGGTGATTTTTGTAGCAGCATACAGGGTATTGTTAAACACAACCAGGGAGTAGGCATTCTCCAGGCCGCCTTTGGGATCTTCCCACGTGCTGCCGTTATACATGGCAAAGTCGGGCGCCTGGTGGTAGCTGCTTTTATCAAAACCACCTGTCATAAACAACTTGTTGTTAAATACTTCAAAACGGCTGATAAAAGGGAACATACCGCCGGAAACCCCGCCATCTCCCAGTCCGGCCCAGGTTGTACCGTTAAACTTCATTACATGCTCTTTTGGAGTGCCGCCGGGTGTAAAATATCCTCCCGCATAAAGCTCGCCGTTAAAAATGATAACGTCATTTACGTAAAGTCCCGGAATACCGGCGCCCACCGGCTCGATGTTTTGGGCATGAAGGATGCAGCCATAAACTATGGCTAAGAATAGAGTAGTGATTTTTTTCATAGAAAAGGTTATAATTTTTCTACGAAACGAAGGATACCGAAGCCGGGTTGAAAGGGTTTAGCCGGAATTATACCTGGAGCGCTTTGATTTAGACGAAATCAATTATTACGCAGACTAAACCTGAAATTTCATACTAATCCCGTACAAATAACCATTTAATACCCTTATACGCCCACACAAACGGGTAGCCTAGAATGCCGGGTTTTACTTTTTCATTAAGCTGTATGGTAATGGTACTGTATTGCACGCTGTTATTCATATAGTTCAGCCGGGTTTTAATAATCTCCATTTCTCCGTTCACCCGCTCCAGCTCTTTTTCAACTTTCAGCATCTCTTCCACGGTCTGCGCTTTGCTTAGCAATTCAAGATAGCGGGCACGGGCTTTTTCCAGGTTATCCAGGCGGGTCACCACGTCGTAATATTCAGCGGTGATGTCTGAAGCAGTTATATTCTTGTACCTAACTTTACCCAGTTTTTCAATTTCAGCTATAGCGCTGGTAAGGCCTTTTGCCGGAACCTTAATAACAGCGTACTCATTACTGATGCTTTGCACATAACCGCCTGATTGCTTGGTGAACGCGCTGATTTGAGCAGCCGCCGTATCAGGGTTTTTAACTTCAAGGTTGATATGCGCCGTATAGGTGATTTTCTGGGTGTCGGCCTGTATGTTTGTAGTAGATGTTAATCCATCTGATTCATTTATATCAGCATACATAGCCGCTTTACCTTTCGCTTCAAAACCGCCCTGGGGCGCATAGGCAGCAGTATGCCTGGCTGAATTGCAGCTTGAAAGAAAACCTGTTGCAATCAGCAATAAAAAAAGCCATTGATACCGTTTCATAATTTTAATTTTTTATTGAAACGATATTAATGACTTTTCAGTATTTGTTGTGGTTTTTTTCGATGAAGAAGGCTATCGCACTATCACCAGTTTGGCCGTGTATATTTTATTGCCGGTGTCTTTAACATGCACCATGTAAATTCCGGCTTTTAGCCCGTTTATATTTAAAACAGCCCTGGTACTGTTTGTTTCTTCAAACACAATACTGCGACCGGTAATATCCGTTAGTATAATTTCTGCTATACTGCTTTCAGCTTCTATGGTAATGTTGCTGGTAGCAGGGTTAGGATATATCTGTATCCGGCTGCCATTACTTTCTGTAACTGAAAGATAATGACTTCCTACTTTTACTATAGCGGTGGCAGAATCCGGGGCACAAACACTGCTGTTTACCCAAAGGGTTACCAGGTACACCCCGGTATCGGCATATTTATGCTCGGGATTAGTTAGCATACTGCTGTTGGCATCACCAAAAGTCCATTGACTGCTTAACGTGGTATCAGCAGTAGACGTATTGGTAAAACGGAACGTATCATTAAATACAGAAATATATTTATCTACGGTAAAATTAGCTACCGGCTGTTGCAATACGCGTAAACTGACAGAATCTGCGGCGGAGCAGGCCGCGCTGCTGTACGAGTACAGCAAGTTATGCCAACCCAGCGAAACAGAACCGGGATTAAAAGTATTGCCTGTTATACCGTTTCCACTCCAGGTACCGCCGGACGGCGAAACCTGTAAGTTAAATGCCGCAGCATTCTCACAGATAACCTG
>DASPJH010000248.1:0-2798 GCA_035628715.1 Bacteroidia bacterium | reverse complement strand
ACGGCCTGTATACGGTGCTGAATGTTTCTTTTCCTCCCAGCCGTGTTTCTGAAATGATGCTGTTCCGTTTGGATATGGATGGGATATCGGCCAGTGGGGGCAGTGCCTGTTCCTCCGGCAGCGATGTGGGCTCGCATGTATTGGGCCGCCTTAATGTAAGCCCTGACCGTGCCAATGTGCGTTTCTCGTTCGGAAAACAAAACACTCGTGAAGAAGTGGATTATGTGGTGCAGAAAGTAAAAGAAATGATGGGCGTGGAGCAGGTGGTGGCGTAAGGGGGCAATTATCATTTAATCTGAACGCAGCTTTTTGCGTTGGCTTTTAGCCATTAGCCTGTTTATTATTTATAAATATTTTTACGAAAGGCTAAAGGCGAACAGCCAAAGACAAAACTAATCAGCCCCTAATCCCCAATCCTTCGCCAATCTGTTCAATAAACCGCTGTCCCAACTGAGGTTTCAGCAGCAGGGTATAAAAAAATCCGTATACCGCGCCGTAAAAGTGGGCATCGTGGCCAATATTGTCGCCGCCCCGTTTGGCCATGTAAGAAGAATACACCAGGTACAAAACGCCCATAATAATTCCAGGGATGCCGATTGGGATAAACAACAGGCTTAATTTTGCCCAGGGCGCAAACAGTATAAAAGCGAATACCACCGCGCTGGTAGCACCCGAAGCGCCTAGTGAATTATAGCCTGGGTGGTCTTTATGCTTAATATAACTGCTTAATGACGCCACAATAATGGAGGATAGGTACATAAACACAAAGGCTATTCTTCCTCCTGCACCCAAATGCTGCACATACAACTGCTCTACGATTCTTCCGAAACCGTACAAAACGTACATATTTACAAACAGGTGTATGTAATCGGCATGAAGAAAGCCGTGGGTTAGAAACCGGTGCCACTCTTTGCGCACCTGTACCACATACGGATTAAATATCAGTCGGTTCATTATGGAGTGGTCGTTCAAAGCCCATAGGCTCACAGCCACCGTTACCCCTAAAATTATATAGGTTACCAGCATAGCAATGCAAAAAAAGCAATTTTAGGATGGATTGGGCGATTTAATTTTAATGCGGGCAATTTGGGAGGAAGCAGAAAGATTTTAAAGTATGAAGTAAAATGCAAACTATTGCGGAGCATTTTGTTTTATACTCAATACTTTATACATCAATACGCTATACTTCAGGTTATAGATTATTTAAGCAAGTCTTCCAGCAGTTCGGTTACCATACGCACAAACAGTTTGCGTGGCTGTGGGTGCTGAAATTTTACGCAGCACAGTATTATAGATGTACGGATAATAGTATCACTTATGCGGGGATATGCTTCTGCAATTTTTCCCTGCAGATAGTCCATTTCCCACTTTGCAAAGCAGTCAAAAGTTGAGGGGTTCTGGCCAAGGGCTTTTTTCTGCTCGTCGTAATCTTCCCAGTGTGTATTTATCACTAAACCCATATTACCGGCAAAAACAGGCAAATTATTTAAAACAAACAACCGGTATTTTAAAAATGTTTGTCTTACTAATGATATCATACTCGTATACAGTTATTAGCGTATCATATGTTCGAAAATGGATAAGAAGAAGTCTTGTAAAAGTCAGGTCAGAGGGCTATCACTGTCACGTGTTCATAAGTTTGACTTGCTTTTTTAAGAAGGTTGTAATAAAAGACAGAAATTTTTTTAAACCGGCGGATACGTGTTAAAAAAAAGTTCTGTAAACGTTTAAACCTTTTTGCATTTGTGCAGTCAAAAAGGCAAACCAACCAGAAACGGTTTAAAACCTTAACTAATGAAAAACAGTAAAGTAACCATGCTGGCCCTTGTTGCCGTGGCAACAGCGGTCCTTGTATCCTGCAAAAAGGAGAAAGAGGAAACCGATTTCACAACCGAGCGTGAAATGAGCGAATATATGGCTATGGCTGAAGGTGACTTTAACGATGTGGGCAATATTGCCGACGAAGCATCATCAGGCAATGTAGAGTCATATAAAGGCGGTTGCGCCACCGTTACGCACGATACTACTTCGTCACCAAAAAAAATCATCATTGATTTTGGGGTGGCAAACTGCCTTTGCATGGACAACAGGTACCGCAAGGGGAAAATTATTGTAAGCTATACCGGTCGCTACCGCGATAACGGTACGGTAATTACCACCAGCTTTGATAATTATTTTGTGAATGACAACGAAATAAAAGGCACCCGCACGGTAACCAACAACGGACCCAACGGCCAGGGCCACCCTGTATTCAGCGTGGTGGTGAATGGTACCATTGTGCTATCAGGCGGAAAAGGTACTATTACCCATGTGGCATCACGCACCCGCACCTGGACGGGTGGTTATAATACCCTGCAAATAGCCGATGACAAATACCTTATAAGCGGTTCATCTACCACAACCGGTCCCAAAGGTGATGTGTTCACCGCAACTATCCGTAAGGATTTGCAGGTGGAGCTAAGCTGCTCAAACATTGTAAGCGGTACTATGGATTTTGTAAGAACGGGAAGTAAAACCAGCGCGGTAAGCATTGATTTTGGCGCAGGGATATGTGATAAAATTGCGATGCTTACTTTGCCCAACGGCAAAACCCACCAGATTTTACTAAGATAGTTTTTTTTATAACCGTGTAATGTGTGTGAAGCGGGCCAACTGGCCCGCTTTTTTTGTGTTAATATTTAAAAATATTTCTGAGTTCGAATGGCTGCCAGGCCGGTTTGTTTTTACCTCCAATGGTGATAAGTAATCCCAAGCTGGTATTGCTTTCCTGGATATTGAACATTCTGCTGCCAATAAAA
>DASPJH010000247.1:0-3492 GCA_035628715.1 Bacteroidia bacterium | reverse complement strand
GAGCTGGCCAACGGCGGCACCTTATTCCTGGATGAAATAGGCAACCTTTCCTACGATAACCAGATAAAACTGCTGCGTGTACTGCAGGAGCGTAAAATACGTCCTATTGGTGATGTAAAGGATATTGATGTAGACATCAGGATTATTGTAGCTACTAACGAGGATATACGCAACTCTATCAAAGGGGGCTCATTCAGAGAAGATATTTACTACCGTATTAATGAATTTACTATAGAATTACCATCATTGCGGGAAAGAAAAGAAGACCTGGTATTGTATGCCCGGCATTTTCTTGCCCTGGCCAACCATGACTTGAATAAATCGGTAGAAGGATTTACGCCTGAAGTTATGACTAAGTTTCACAACTATAACTGGCCGGGTAACCTGCGTGAAATGAAAAACGTAGTGAAAAGGGCAGCCCTGCTTTCCCAGCAGGGGCAGATGATTGGTATATCAGAGCTTCCGGTGGACATGCTGAATCCGCAGGTATTGGATGATACCAGTGATGAAGCTGATAGCAATGAAATTATTGATTTGAAAACGGTGGCGGAAAGAGCCGAGCGCAAAGCAATATTAAATGCACTGGTGAAAACAGGTTATAACAAAAGCCGCACTGCTGAAATGCTGAAAGTAGACCGTAAAACTCTTTATAATAAAATGACCGCGCTGGGAATTGACCCAAAATATTGATGCCGGTAACGGGCCTTGTGAAAATGGGTAGCATAGTTGTGTAACTTGTTACCCATTTTTTTATTTACTGTCAGGTAATTGCTGCTGTGAATATTTGTAATATGTTGTTTATCAGTAGCATTTGATAGGTAATTTCATTTTGGTTAAATAAATGTTCCTTTTCAGATATAAAAATAAAATAATCATGAAAACGGGATTTGTGAAAACGGTAGGATTATTTCTGGCCCTGGCCGCAATAAACAGCGGATGTAAAAAATATGAAGAGGGGCCGATGATAAGTATAATTCCTAAAAACGAAAGAATAGCCAACACCTGGGTAGTTGACAGGGCAATGGCTGATAACCAGGATGTGACAGCAGATTATTCACAATATCAGCTGTATCTGACCCGCGACGGTGATGCCGAACTTACCGCAAACTACACAGTATTTGGAGCAACTTATACCACAGATACCGATGGCACCTGGGAGTTTACCAATAACAAAGACAATATAAAATTTGATTATGAGGACGATGGTGAGGATAAGGAATACCAGATACTTAAACTTACTGAAAAAGAGCTTTGGCTACGCCAGGTAGGACAGGAACTTGAATTGCGACTGAGAGAAAAGTAATTAACTCTTAATTATTAAACAGAAATGAGGATAACAAGTAAACTATTTGCACTGCCGGTAATAGCGTTTGCTATACTTGCCAGCTCGTGTAAAAAGTATGAAGACGGCCCTATTGTAAGCTTCCGCTCGAAAGAGCAGCGGATTGCCAATACCTGGAAAGTGGAAAGCGCCTATGAAGACGGTAATAATGTTACATCATCATACAACCAGTATGAGTTGCAAATGTTAACCGATGGAAAGGCCAGGCTGGCAGCTGTTTACACTTTAAGTAATGTAACATTTGAATACGAAACTGATGGCCGGTGGGAGCTGATAAATGACAAGGAAGATTTAAAGCTTGATTTTGAAGACAACGAAGCCGACCGCACATACCAGATATTACGGCTTAAAGAAAAACAGCTTTGGATTAGGGAAAAAGGCGGAGAGGTGGAATTGCATTTAACCGCACGGTAAAGATATTTTTAAACTATAATAAAAAATAAAAATTATGAGCGGACTACTTTATTTAATCGCTTTAATCCTGATAATAGGTTGGGCGGTGGGTGTATTTGCCTATAGCTTGGGCGGCCTCATCCATGTATTGCTGGTACTGGCAATTATAGCAATTTTATTCAGGCTGATAAGAGGACGGGAAGTGTAAAAGGGGACCTTTTTTAACAAAAATTATAACATAGTAAATTTTTCAAATTATGAACGGAACATCAAAAGTACTGCTTGCAGCCCTGGGTGGCGCAGTAGTAGGCGCAGGATTGGCTTTATTATTTGCACCCGCAAGCGGACGTGAAACACGTGACAGACTTGTTGAAACTGCAAACTCAGCCAAAAACGGGGTTGGAGACCTTATTAACCGTGGCAAAGACTACATTAGCAGCGCTTCGCGCCAGGCTAAAAATGAATTTGACCGCGTGGCTGACGAAGTTATTGACCACAGCCGCAACGTAAAAAACTCCAATGTTAACCCTGTTAACAAACCTATGTAAGGGTTAATGCCGCAATACCTGTAAAACCCGGATAGATATAAGTATTCAAATTAATAACCGTAAGCATGAAAAACGAAGAAAATAACACCAGGGAAACCATTGACCATCTTAAACAAATTATACTCATAAAGTATAAATTGTTTAAATTTCAAATGGCTGAAAATTCAGCCCGGTTTGGAGCCTCTGTGGTTAGCTCTGTTTCTGCTTATATTGTGTTGTTTCTGTGTGTAATTTTTACAAGCGTTGCCATTGCATACGCTGTTGCTGAATTTACCGGTTATACCTACCTGGGTTTTGCAGCTATTGCTGCTTTTTATTTACTGCTTTTTATAGCACTAAAGTATGTATGGAAGCGTGTGATACGCCGGATGCTGATGGATTTTTTCATCAAAAATATGTTTGAAAAAAATGAGCAGTGAAATAGCAATAACCGATTATGCCTCGTTTAAAATTGCCCGGAAGCAGTTGGAGGAAGAATTGAAGGTGCACGAAGTGGAATTTGATAAAGGAGTGGAGAAAATTGCGCATAAAGTTAAAATTGTGGGGCTTGCTATGGGTATTGCCAAACAAACTTTTACCGTTACCAGTTTACTACGCGGAGGTGTATCTAAATTGATTATTAACAAACTGATTGGATTAGTAATAGACAAAGTATTTAAAACCAAAGATTCTGCACAGGGGCCTGCCGGCTGGAGTGCAAAAGCCTTTGATAATGTTAAAAACGTAGCCGTTGAGTACAAAAACAAAATTGCCGGAATGGTTAACAACCTGTTTTCAAAAAAGAAAAGTCGAGCAGTATAAAAATTTTATTTGTAATACCTTTTTAGCCGGCCATTAAACAGGGCGGCTTTTCGGCTTTTTAGAATTTTTAGTAAAAAGTATATTTACAAAGGTTTATATCTTTGATAAAACGCAATGAAGGTAAATTATAAAACCTTGTTCATCATATCATTATGCTTGGTTGTGGCATTTACTTTCTTGTCTACCCTTTTAGTGAACCGCGTGCAAAAAGACCGGAGGTGGGTGGAACAACGAAGGCGTATGGAGGCAGAAATAGCTGGTATAATGGGTTCGCTATACCAGATGGAGGCTACCCACAGGGCTGTTGTTATTACCCAAAATGAGGTTGTAGGAAGAACCTACAGGGGTGCTGAAAGCTCACTGAACAACCATTTAAGCATGGCAAAAGCCTTAGCTATTAGTATGCCC
>DASPJH010000246.1:0-5361 GCA_035628715.1 Bacteroidia bacterium | reverse complement strand
GCCTGTTGCAAACTCAACCGCTTTATCAATACTGTTGTATGTTTTGCCTGTTCCTGGCGGCCCGTATAAAATTATGTTTTTCGCTTGCATTATTGGCATATTCTTCAGGTTATTTATAGTTCTACTTCTGTTTTCCCATATTTCAACTGCTTTTTTCCGAATTTCAGGTTGGATAACCCTCTCCATCCCTTTCCGAAGCTTATATTCGAAAGCTTCATCCTCTCTCAACTCATACCATTCAGCATCTGCATAATTTACCCAGTCCTCATATTCAATTTCTAAATCCATGAATATTTTTTCATACTCTCTATTAGTTACAGGAACAACATCTTCATTTACTCTTGCAATAGCTTTGACTGTGTAACCTTCACATATCAGTACTAAATCCCCTATTATATAGTTTTCCTTTACTCCAATTACAATTCTTTCGTTTTTAATAAAATCATAGAAGCTGGGCGCATCGCTCCCCCATTTTGCACCCAGTTTCCAAATATTACCCGTCAGCTCGGGCTGAACCGACCCGGACTTAGTGACTATTTCGTAACCCAATTTTCTAAAATATTTAGTTGTCGGCTTGCCGCCACCCGGGCTCCAAATGCGTTCACCATTTAATAGCTCATGAGCATACCGCATAATTTCTTTGGGTGGATATGCCTTATTGTTAATAATTACATCATAACCTGTAGAAGGTATAAGCTGGATTTTATCATTTTCAATCTTGTCAACCGCTTTTTGAATCAAGTCTTTGGTTATTTTGTCCGGTTCAAATGCCATCTACTTTCTAATTTTTGCCCTTTTTTAGTGTTCATCCCAAATATTTACAAACGTAAAATTATAAAACCTTTTGGTAAATACTAATGCTTTTAACAGCACATACCGAAACCTCGCAATCAATAACAAAAAAAATCCCCCCTTTTCAGAACGGTTTATGAAATCTATAAGGTTAATATAATTATTCTCATACTATTTCCCCCGTCATCGCCATGCATCCAAATTAATTATCCCCGGTTCATCACCATCCTGCCTTTTATAAATATTTAAAAACTTAATATTCTGAAAAGTTACCTGGTTGGCGCGCACCCTGATAGTATTTATCCGTATAGTATGGTAGGCCGGGTGTTTTGCTATGATAGAATAAAAACCCGGTTTCAGCCGGCATGTTTTAAAAGACTCTTTATAATAAACTGCCCGGCAAACGGTGCCGTTACTATCAACAATCTCAACTTCGGGAAACCCGGTAACGGTGGTATCCTCAAAATAAAAGCCGCTGTAAATCAACCCTGCAGTGTCCTGCGAATAACCGGCACGGTAAACAAACAGGCAGACAAATATTGCCAGGATACTTCTCTTAACCATAAAACGATAACAAAGATAAACCGGTTACAAACAAAAAAAGCCGTCCTTTTCAGAACGGCTTTATGAATCTATAGGTTAATATAATTATTCGCTCACTACTTCCACGTTCACCTTTACCGATACTTCGCGGTGCAGGTTTACAGTGGCGGTATACGAACCGGCAGCTTTAGGATCTTCATCCATTACAACGCGGCGGCGGTCTACCTCAAAACCTTTGGTTTTAAGGGCCTGCGCTACCTGCAGTGAAGTGATGGAACCGAAAATTTTACCGTTTGCTCCCACCTTAGCGCCCAGCTGCACGGTAACACCGTTCAGTTTTTCAGCAAGTGCCGAAGCATCCTTCTTAATTTTCTCCTGCTTAAAGGTAGCCTGCTTAATGTTTTCCTGCAATACCTTCATATTGCTTTCGGTAGCTACCAGTGCCATTCCCTGGGGAATAAGAAAGTTGTTGGCATACCCGTTTTTTACGGCTACCACATCGTCTTTATATCCAAGGTTTTTAACGTCCTGTGTTAATATAATTTTCATCAGTGCTGCCTCCTATTTATTTTAAACCATCGGCCACAAATGGTAATATAGCCAGGTGGCGGGCGCGTTTAACTGCCTGGGCTACTTTGCGCTGGTATTTTAATGAAGTGCCAGTGATACGGCGGGGAAGAATTTTGCCCTGGTCGTTCAAAAATTTCATTAAAAAATTAGCGTCTTTGTAATCAATATACTTGATACCGTTTTTCTTAAAACGGCAGTATTTCTTTTTGTTGGCTACCTCGGGGGTAGTGTTGAATACAAAATTGGGGTTGTTTCCGTGGTGTCCTCTGGGGCTGCTCATGCTGTTGCCTCCTTCTCTTTTTTGGGTTGGTTAAATTCGCCTCTGCGCTTACGCTCATTGTAAATTACAGCGTGTTTGTCAGGGGCGGTGGTGAGGAAGCGCATAATACGCTCGTCACGTTTAAACTGTAGTTCAAGTACTTTAATAAAGTCAGTAGTGGCTTTATATTCAAATACCTGGTAAAATCCCGTGCTCTTCTTCTGCATGGGGTAGGCCAGTTTGGTCAGCCCCCAGTTTTCTTCGTGCACAATCTCTCCTTTGTGCTCTGTAATCAACTGCCTGTATTTTCCAACTGCATCTTTCAGCTGGTCATCAGACAGCACGGGTGTAAATATGATTACAGATTCATAATTTTTAAGCTCCATGTGCTGTTACTTATTGTTAAAATGTTTATTTTAAAAGGACGGCAAAGGTAGGGAAAACTATTGAAAAGTACAAGCTATCGTGAATCAATAAGGCAAAATGGTTTGTTATGTAGCCCCGGAGCATTTTTACATAAAGCGCAAAAAGTTTGTTTTACTGCTGTAACTTGCAACCATTTACCCCTATATCCAATACTGCTATGAAACTTTTAGCCTTTATCGTGTTACTTCAATATGGCCTAATGGCCCGGGCGGCGGGCGAAGACTCCTCGTGCAAACGGCTGGAGCACTTATCATACGTATATGCGGAATTAAAAGGCTTTAATGATGCCGGAAAGTACATTGATTCATTAGCGGTTTGCAGCGCCACGCCGGTTACCGGTTATACAAAGGCTAATCTTCTGTTCAAAAATAACCAGTTCAGGGCGGCGCTGGAAGCATTTGAACAATACATAAATAGTGATGACGGGAATACAGAGCAAACAGCACAGGCCTACAACTATGCAGGGATTTGCGCGCATAAAATAAAAAATTATGAAAAAGCCCTGCAACATTACCGGCAGGCTGAAAAGCTGGGGTTCAGCAAGTCTGTGGTTTATTATAACATGGGGATTATTTATGTAGATATGGCTAGTTACACAACTGCTATTGACTATTATAAAAAATCGCTGAATGAAAATAACAAAAATGCCAGCGCATGGAATAACCTGGGGGTTGCTTATGAAAAAGAGCAATTGGATTATAAAGCGGTTGGATATTATGCTACTGCATATACTTTAAATAAAGGCAGCGATCCGTTGTTAATGGTTAACTACGCTAAATCACTAAAGTTTAATAATAAACAGGATTCAGCGCTCATTATTTTGAACGAAGCTTTGAATATTCATCCCGAATATTATGACGCAGATATTGAAGCAGCCAAGCTATACAATTTTTATTTTAAAATACCGAAACAAGCATACGTACACGCCCGAAAGGCTGTTTTGGCAGCACCTGATAACTCACATGCTAATTTTGAACTTGCAGTAGCCTTAAGCGATTTGGGCCATAAAGATTCAGCATTATACTATTACTCGTTAGTAACATATTTACGTCCCACCGAACCGGCTGCTTATACAAATATGGGGACTATCTACAGATTATACGGCTATTTTGAAAAAGCGATAGAAAGCAATGAAAAAGCTTTAGAAATAAACCCCTTATTTCAGGATGCTATAAGGAACCTTGCCAATACGTACATGTATAAATATGATTTTACGAATGCATTAAAATACGCTCTTAAAAATTATGAAATCCATACCAACCGGCCAGAGAAGTCTCTTGGCTTAGGTTATGCTTATCTGTTAGCCGGGTACTATGATAAAGCAATACCTTATTTAAAAGAAGCAATGATTAACAGAACTGAACATCTTGATATTCCTTTAAATAATATGGGACTGGCATTTCTGAAAATGGATAAGCTTGACTCAGGCAAATTTTACATTGATGCTGCTTTTAAAATTAACCCCGGTAATTCATTTATTTACCATAACAGGGCATTGTATTATTACAAAACTGATAACTACGATGCTGCCTGTGCTGATTTAAAAAAAGCTCTTGAACTGGAGTATAACTGGATTATCGACTCTGCATTACAAAAAATCACAAAAGAATATTGCAAAGATATTTCACTTAACAGGATCATTAATTATCATGGGTATAAAGGATACTCTCCGGAATTTGCCAACAAAAAATTCATAGAACTTATTGATTCTTTGTCTCTGAACCATTTTGAAACAACCTTAAAGCCTATTACTGATTCAGCCAATGTTATAACTCAGCCCCGGACGGAAACACCGGTTCAAACTTCAGGCTTTTCTATATATCCCAACCCAACAACAGGCAATATAACTATTACACAGCCGGCATTTGAGGAAGGGAAAATAATGCTGGATGTTTACAACAGCAACGGGCAAAAGGTATTTATCAAAGAGATTTACGGTAATTCAGATGTCAACCTTAGCAGCCTGCCCGGCGGCTTATACGTGGCCGTTATCCTGCAAAACAACAATGTGGTTCATACTGAAAAAATTATTAAGCAGTAACGTTGCCACTCCCGCCACTGGCGCGAGCCATTTAGCAACAGGTATGAAACCTGTCCGTAATTCCACAGGATTGGGCTTTACGCCCAATCTAACCTGATATGTATCACCTAATCGTCTAATTAATTACCCACACCCCCGTAAAATTGCACATAATACCGTAAAATTGCAGCGGAGACGCAGATGGATAATTTTATTGTTTCGGCACGTAAATACAGGCCCGGCACGTTTGATACCGTGGTGGGGCAAAGCCACGTTACCAATACCCTTAAAAACGCTATAAAAAACAATCACCTGGCGCAGGCCTTTTTGTTTTGCGGTCCAAGGGGTGTGGGTAAAACCACCTGTGCCCGTATTTTGGCTAAAACCATTAACTGCCAAAACCTGCAGGAAGGTATTGAGCCCTGCAACTCTTGCGAAAGCTGCAAAGCTTTTAACGAGAGCCACTCTTTTAATATATACGAGCTGGATGCCGCCAGTAACAACAGCGTAGACGATATACGCGGACTGGTGGACCAGGTGCGGTATGCTCCGCAGGGCGCCAAGTATAAGATATATATCATAGATGAGGTGCACATGCTTAGCTCGTCGGCTTTTAACGCTTTCCTTAAAACGCTGGAAGAGCCGCCTCCATACGCCATTTTTATCCTGGCCACTACAGAAAAGCATAAAATATTGCCTACCATACTATCGCGTTGCCAGATATTTGATTTTAAGCGCATTAAGATAGCCG